>CAJZJY010000150.1 GCA_916050055.1 uncultured Streptococcus sp. | reverse complement strand
CATATTTCTTGTCTTTAAGTAATCCTGCTCGATGAAGTGCAATTGGAGCTGCACAAATGGCTGCGATTATTTTTCCTTTTTTAGAATACTCTTTCAGTTTCTTAATAAGGAAATCATCGTCTCGTAGATGAGTGGCTCCTGGAAGTCCTCCTGGTAGTACAAGCGCATTGATATCAGCCCAGTAAAATGTATCTAGTACATCATCCATTTTTACAGAAATCTGATGACTCCCTGTAATCACTTCACTACCAAGCCCTACTGTATGCACCGTATGTCCTGCTCTTCTTAAAATATCAACCGTTGCAAGGCCTTCAATTTCTTCAAATCCTTGCGCGAAAAATACCACGACATTTGCCATTCTTTTGGCCTCCTCTTATTTTTTGAATAAGCCCATTACGCCACGTGTTATTACACGACCTACTTCACGACCCACACTTGACATGATGTTCTTAGTGAAGCGATCCATTGCTGAATCTCCGCGTTTTGTAGCGGCTTGACGTGCTTGACGTTCTAATTCTTTTTGTTCACGTTCACGTTCTTTTTCTTCTAATTTTGCTTGTTTTTCAGCTTCTTTTTGTGCAAGAGCTTCTTGTTTTTCAGCTTCTTTACGCTCTAATTCAGCTTGTTTTTCAGCTTCTTTTTGCGCAATTTCAGCTTCTTTTTCTTGTTGGAACTGTTCATCTAAAGCAGCTAATTGCTCATGAGCTGATTCACGGTCAAACATTTCTGCGTATTTATCGTAGAATGCTGATTGATTGATTAATTGTTGACGAACAAGTGGGTCACCTGCATCTAATTTACTCTTAGGAGGATAAATCGATACCACTTCTGCAAAGCTTGGAGAACCATCTTCTTGAAGTGTTGAAACAACT
Source organism: uncultured Streptococcus sp. (assembly GCA_916050055.1). Lineage (GTDB taxonomy): Bacteria > Bacillota > Bacilli > Lactobacillales > Aerococcaceae > Granulicatella. The sequence continues at coordinate 2,495 of CAJZJY010000150.1, read as the reverse complement.
GCATCCCCTACTTTAAGGTTTGTAATCACCGTTACTAAGTCTTGTCCATCTTCTTGACGGAAAGTTTCTGCAACTGTTCTTACGTTCTTTTGTTCAGCAGGAGTGAACGCACGTAATCCATGTTGCACGCGGTTCCCTAATTGGCTCGCGATGGCATTTGGAATATCTGTTGGATTTTGCGTTACAAAGAAAATACTAATTCCTTTAGAACGGATTAGACGAACAATTAATTCAATCTTCTCTTGAACTGCAGTATTGCTTTGACTGAATAATACGTGAGCTTCATCAAAGAAGAAGACTAATTTTGGTTTATCTAAGTCCCCAACCTCTGGTAAGTTTTCGTATAATTCTGATAAGAACCATAGTAAGAATGTTGCATATAATTTTGGCGTTTGGAATAATTTTTCAGACGCTAAAATATTGATAACTCCGCGACCAGTTTGATCTTGTTTGAATAAATCATTGATTTCAAAAGCAGGTTCACCGAAAAATTGATCTCCACCTTGTTGTTCTAATACGAGCAAGCTACGTAAAATAGAACCGATAGATTGTTGTGCGATATTTCCGTATAAGTTACGTAATTCCCCAGCGTGTGCGCCAACGTAATTTAACATTGCACGTAAGTCTTTAATGTCGATTAATAATAATCCTTGGTCATCAGCTACTTTAAACGCAATGTTCAAAATCCCTTCTTGAGTTTCATTTAACCCTAATAATTGCGCCAATAAGATTGGTCCCATTTCTGAGATTGTTGTACGGATATTAATTCCGTTTTCCCCAAAGACATCCCAGAAAGCAACAGGATATGAACTTGGTTCGAAGTCTTCCTCATGAACTTTTGCCAAACGTTCTGCAATTTTCTCAGTTACTTCGCCTTTTTCAGCAAGGCTCGCTAAATCCCCTTTAATATCTGATAAGAATACTGGAACTCCTGCTTCGCTTAATTGCTCCGCTAACACTTTTAAAGTAACAGTTTTACCTGTACCTGTAGCACCCGCAATGACACCGTGACGATTTAATTTATTCGCCATAAATTGAGCTGGTTTTGAACCATATCCAAAAGAAATAGTTTGAGTCATAAAACTCCTCCTTTTATTTTTATTTCTACTCTTCTACAATAGTACAGAAAGCGCTAAAATGCTACTAAAAAGCCGGCTTTGCAGTAGATTATTTGACTTATTTTGAACATCAAAGTATATTACTGTTGGATAGAATAAATTTTTTAAGGAGAAACCATTATGAAATGGAAGATTATTGCAGATTCAGGTTGCGATTTACGCGAAATCGAGAATCTTGCTCCAGACACAGAATATGTCAACGTACCACTGATTGTTCAAGTAGGTGACAAACACTATATAGATGATGCTTCTTTAGACATCGATGCTATGATGATTGAAATGTATCAAACTAAAGACAAAACCGCTTCAGCCTGCCCTAGCCCAGATGCATTCCTTGAAGCGTATAAAGGTGCAGAGAATGTCATCGCCATTACTATTACAGGCGGCCTATCAGGTAGTCAAAATAGTGCGCAATTAGCAAAAAATATGCTATTAGAAGAATCCCCTGAAACAAATATCGAAGTGTTCGATAGCCTTTCAGCAAGTGGTGAGATGGTTCTTTTCGTACAAAAGGCAAACGAACTGATTGCACAAGGCCTCTCTTATGAAGAAGTCGTAGCTGCATTAAAAGATTATTTAGCAAGTACAAAACTATTATTCGCACTAGCTCGTGTCGATAACTTAGTGAAAAATGGTCGTTTAAATAAATTAGTCGGTGCGGTTATCGGAATGCTCAATATCCGCTTAGTCGGTAACGCATCTCCAGAAGGAACCTTAAACCTTCTTCACAAAGCAAAAGGTCAAAAGAAAGCTGTTCAAGCAGTTTGGGCTGAAATGAAGAAGAATGGCTACAAGGGTGGTCGCGTGGTTATTAGCCATTGCAGTAACCCAGAAATCTGCGGCTTAATTCAAGCAGCCATTCATAGCGAATTCCCAGAGGCGGATGTATCAAGCATCCATACAAGCGGTGTCTGCAGCTACTATGCAGAACAAGGCGGAATCTTAATGGGATACGAAGCTTAATCTTAAAATAGGAAAAACCACTCTAATCACATGGATTAGAGTGGTTTTGCTTTGCTTAGAATAATGCTTTTAATTCGACTTCTGGATGTTTATCTTTAAACCAGTTTAAGGCAAATTGGTTTTCGAATAAAAATACTGGTTGGTCAAATCGGTCGCGACATAATAAGTTACGGCTTGATGACATATTTGGATCCAGTTGTTCTTCGTCAATCCAGCGAGCAATCTTTCTTCCAATTGGAGTCATAACGACTTCAGCATTGTATTCATTTAACAAGCGGTATTGGAACACTTCGAATTGCAGTTGACCAACGGCACCAAGGATATATTCTCCAGTATGGTAGGTCTTGTACAATTGGATAGCTCCTTCTTGTACTAACTGCTCGATTCCTTTATGGAATGATTTTTGTTTCATCA
>CAJZJY010000149.1 GCA_916050055.1 uncultured Streptococcus sp. | reverse complement strand
TTGTACATTTGCGAGAAGGCAGAAATTTCAGATGCATGTCCGAAGAATAACGCTGCTCCTAAGATTAATAGGAGTGAGTTCACGACGAACGCTAAGCTCAACTGGATGTTTGAGTCCCATGTCATGAAACGAACAGCTTTACGAACATTATCTTGATTTGTGTAATCCACTTTTCTCGTTTGTGAGAGTGATGAATGCAAGTATAAGTTATGCGGCATTACGGTTGCCCCGATAATCCCTAGTGACAATGTTAAAATGCTATCGTGTCCAGGAGTTGTTGGTTCGAATAATTGTGCTGTTGGTAAGAATCCAGTGAAAATACCTGAGATACTTGGTTCGGCTAACGCTACTAAATACACGAAAATCAAGAGAATTGTTAAAATCAATGTCGATACAATCGCTTCGATTTTCTTAAATCCAAGCTTCATAATTCCAAGAAGCAAGAATACGTCCAGAACCGTAATAAAGATGGCCACCATAATTGGAATTCCAAACAAGAGGTTCAAGGCAATGGCTGATCCAAGTACTTCCGCTAAGTCTGTCGCCATCAGTGCTAATTCGACGATCACCCATAAAATGTGACGAAGCCATTTTGGTGCGTGATGCGCTGTGGCTTGCGCTAAGTCCATACGCGTTACAATCCCAAGTTTTCCTGCCATTTGTTGCAACTGCATTGCGATTAATGACGAAATAAGGATTACGAAGAGCAATGTATATTTGTACGAAGCCCCTCCGACCACGCTAGTAATCCAGTTACCTGGGTCCATGTACCCTACTGCTACGAGCGCTCCGGGTCCTAAGAAGGCTTTTAAGTTCTGCCAGAAATTATTATTCTTTGGCGTATCTATCGATTGGTTTACTTCTGAAAGTGATACTTTTTTATGAGTAGACATCCTGTTCTCCCCTTTCCGTTGTAAATAATTTTCATTTTGTGTAAATTCTCTGAAAACAAGTCATATCCATATAAAAACAGTACCCATTATAGCACTCATGCACTCATCGTGCAATGTGAGATGTTACTATAGGTACTGCTTTTTCAAATTATTTTAGGGAAACCTTAATCGGATACCGCTTCACAGCTTGAGGTAACTCTTCCAGCAGCGCATCATTAGTTTTGCTTTTTCCCATGAAGAACATGGTCGTAGTGCCGTCCTTTTGTTCAATGATGACGAAATAACGAGCGCCACCACCTTTTCTTCCTCTCATAAAATCAATCGAAATCCGGCGAATCGATGATAGAGGAATACGACGCTTTTTGAAACAGAACGCCACATGAATGTAAAATGTTCCATTTGCGATATGAAAAGCTGCCATGAACGGACCTCCGCTTTGTTTTGCGGCTGTCCATCGGCGAACGAAAATGACAAGCACACATGTCGCAATAAACACATAACTCACTAGGAATACCAGCGGAATCCCAAATCTCGCTCCACTTTCTATTGTTGCCATTGTCGTTCCTCCTTTGCATCAACGATTCATTATGCCAATTTCTTTTTATATATTTTTGTCGCAATCCATACAATGACGATTGCCATAACTAAAATTCCAGTTTCAGCGATTCCAGCTCCAACGACATTTCGTTGATAGAGCGCTGCAAAGCAATCCGCCATCATATGTAGTAAAACGGCCCCGCATAAATACTTTTTATTCTCTGCAATGACACTGTAGTACACGATGATGGTACAGCCAATATGAATCCCCATTGAACTGATTCTTTCGAGAACGGTCATCACAGCTGTTTCAACATTAAACTGTGCTGCAGCTTGAAAACTTTGCATGGCGACAGCTGCATTCTTTTCAGTAACATGCAATGCCTTCAGCACAGAATCTACACTTCCATTCTGAAGCGATGTCGCAATCACTAAGTAAAGCAGAATCACTGGAAGGACAACTGTTAGTATTTCAATTACTCCGTGCCCAATTCCATACAAAACTGCATTTTCACGATTACGATGCTTTTTCATAATATATTTTAATACGATATAGCGACCACATTCTTCAAAAATACCTGCCATCATCATTCCATATAACACGAAGGCTACTGTATTTCCATTTAAAAACTGAGAAATCGGATTATCTGCAAGTAAAAAGAAATAATGGAAAATTGATTCAAGAATTCGGGCAGAGACAATAAAACCTAATGCCCCAGCAATGAAATAACTAATTTTCACTTGACCTTTATGGCTTCTCATCCAATAAACAGTAGGTAAAATTCCTATTAAAAGAAGCAAGACAATCGTCACGATTAATGACGGAATCGCGGTTGGTCCAAGAACGATTTGATTAAATCTACTCATGCTTGATCACCGTCCCAGATTTCAATACAGAATCCTTTATGGCCACACTCTGAGCAAGTTAAATTCCGGGTTGTTGGCGTATGCTTTGCAAAGAAAGCTTCTTTCTTTCCTGGTTTAAATTCTTTATGGCACTCAGGGCAAATATATTTAACGTGTTTATAGTAATAGTTACATACCCAAACAAGCCATACCGTCGCAAAAAGAGCCCATAGCGCAAATCCCCACCAAATTCCTTTGAAAATCCAGAATGCAATCGACACCCACTGAAGCGCTCCGACCACCAATCCTGTTGAAAGTATCATCCGGTAAAGTTTTTTGAGTTGTTTTTTACCTTTCATCACTACTGCTATGTCCGCAATGGATTCAAGTGAGAAGGATTCTTTGTTTTGGACTGTCGACTGTAATTCACGCAATTTTTCCAATTGCTCTTGTTTTTCTTGAATTTCTTCCATCACTAGACTTTCCTGTTGTTCTATTAAAATCGAAATGACTTTTTCAGGATGTTCTTCTTCTAGTAATTGTGAAATAGAGTCGATAGGTACATCCACCTCTCGAAGAAAACAAATGACTTTTAGACGTTGAAGATCACTTTCAGAATATAATCTTCTTCCCCCTTCAGAAAGTTCTGTCGGAATTAAGATACCTCTTTTGTCATAATACTGAACGGTTCGAACGGTCACATTGCAAAGTTTCGCAAGCTCACCTGTCGAATATTTTGACATAGCTTTCACCTCCTTAATGCCTGCATATTACTACATTACGTAGCGTTACAAGCAATACCTGACGCTAGGGGATTTTTCATTTTTCTATTAAATACTATATTAAATGCTAATTTTATTTTTTTCCACCTCTTTTAAGTACGTTTTAGGTTCATGTTGCAAATTATAGTTAACCAAACGGAAAGGAGAAGCTCCCCAACCAGGCGAGCGGTGACAAACATGAAAACAATCGTCATTATTCCAGCATATGAACCAGAGGAAAAATTAATTCCTTTAACGCAACAACTAATCGCCAAAGACCTAGAAGTAGTCGTTGTCGATGATGGCAGCGGGGAGAAATATCTTCCTATCTTCAACCAACTCACAGGAGCGACCGTTTTAACGCATCCTGAAAACAAAGG
>CAJZJY010000148.1 GCA_916050055.1 uncultured Streptococcus sp. | reverse complement strand
TTGATAGCGTGGAAGCTTATGAAGAATTGCTCGATGACTTTATCGACCGCTTCGGTGACTTCCCGGATGAAGTCAGTGCATTAGCAGAGGTTGGACTGATTAAGCATTACGCCAACGAGATTAACGTCGTATCGATTAAACGGAAAGACAATTCGGTGATGATTACGATTGCGCCGCCAAGTGCGACTCGCCTGCAAGGGGTGCCCGTCTTTGAAGCGCTTGGTCCGGTGAAATTACCAGCGCAAGTGTCCAACAAAGGTGAAAGCCTTCAGATTTTAATAAATATTACGCAAAAGCCTGTTGACTTATGGCTGGAGCAAGTTAAACTGTTTGTAAAAACATGCGGGGAAATTTTAGCCCGCGATGAGGAAAAACATGAAGAAGATAAATAGTAAAGGGATGATGCAAGGGGCGATTGCGCTCTCGATTGCCGCGTTTATCGCAAAGATTTTAAGCGCGGTGTACCGAGTTCCTTTCCAAAATATGGTAGGCAACACCGGGTTTTATGTATACCAGCAGGTGTATCCTATTTATGGAATCGGCATGACCTTTGCGTTAACGGGATTCCCAGTATTCGTGTCCAATGTAGTCGCGGAATACTTGGAGTCGACACATTTAAAAAAATTATTGAAGCAGTTATTCGTGATTGCAAGCCTTATTGGAGTGGGGATTTTTGCCTTCCTCCATTTGGGTGCGGGAATGATTGCCCACTGGATGGGAGACGTAGAGCTCTTGCCAGTCGTTCAAAGCGTATCGTGGATGTTTCTATTGATGCCGTTTCTGGTCATCACAAGAGGTTATTTCCAAGGAAGCTTCCGGATGATGCCGACTGCCATCTCGCAAGTGGTGGAGCAGGTCGTTCGTGTCGCGGTGATTCTCTTCGTGGCGAGTCTGTTTGGTAGCACCATTTCAGACTACTACACGATGGGGACATGGGCGATGTCGAGTGCGACGATTGCGGCCGTGTTTGCGATTCTTGTGATGCTGTATTATGTATTGAAAGAAACGAAAGATCCGCTCGACGGCTTGACGATTACGCCAGTAGAAATGGAAGTGCCGACATTTGGACATCTCTTTAAACGCTTTGCCTTTGAAGGAGGAACTATTTGTCTCCTTAGTTCGATTTTAGTCTTATTCCAATTGGTAGATTCATTCTCTGTGTATAATGTGTTAACTACTCAAGGAATGCTTCCGGAAGTCGCAAAAGACCTCAAGGGGATTTACGATAGAGGGCAGCCGCTTGTTCAATTAGGAATGGTTGTCGGAGTCGGATTTTCATCAAGCTATATGCCGATGTTATCACGTGCCTTTAAGAAAGGGCATGACTTGGAATTTAAGAGACTGTCAACGTCACTTCTTCGAATGACGATGACCTTCTCGGTAGTTGCGACGATGGGGATGATTGCCATCTTGCCATGGTTAAATACCGCCCTTTTTGGAGATGCGAAGGGTCAGGCAGTGCTCCTTGTCTATGTTACTAGTATTTTCTTTGCATCTGTGATTATGTCGCTGCACGGTATTTTCCAAAGTCAGCATCAATATCCAAAAACGCTACTCGCACTCACAGCAGGTATCGCAGTGAAAGCTGGTACGAACTACTTATTCGTAGCAATGTTCGGAACGCTTGGCGCCAGCCTTGCGACAGCACTAGGGCTTTGTGTCATGATGGGTGTGATGATGGCTTTTGCAAGAGAGATTATGGCAAGTGTCTTACGTGACGGGAACTTTATGCAGTTACTGGCAGGCATTGCACTTGGCATGACGGTCATTGTTTCGGTATTATCATACGGAGCATGGCATTTTGCAGGGCTGCAAGATTCAAGAACAATGGCCTTTGTCTTTTCAATCGTCTTTGCCTTAATAGGAGTGGTGATTTTCCTGGCTGGAACGATGAAATGGAATTTATTCACCAAACGCGAATGGGTACTGATTCCAAAAGGAAAGACTTTATTACGTAAATTCGTAAATTTAGTAGAAAAGAGGAAAATGATGAGACTCGATAAATTTTTAAAAGTATCACGATTAATCAAACGCCGTACGGTTGCTAAAGAAGTAGCCGACAAGGGACGTGTGTTTATTAATGAAAAAGTGGCGAAATCTTCAACAGACGTCAAAGTTGGAGATAAAATCGCGATTCAATTCGGGAACAAACATGTCTTAGTCCAAGTTGAAGCATTGATGGACTCAACAAGAAAAGAAGACGCTAAGGAAATGTTTACGATTCTAGAAGAAAAGCTCATTAAAGAAGAACCGCTAGAACTATAATGATGTGAAGAATACGGCAGAGTTGTCGTATTCTTTTTTATGTAGAAGAGCTTTCTTGAATGCGTTTTCTGTTGACAAAAAAATAAAAAAAGAGTATTATTAATAGTACTTTTTTAGAAGATAAAAGGAGGGAAAACCGTGGATTTAAATGCAATTAATTTTTTTCAACCATTTAATGCAATGATGGAATTACGTCATTTTTTGGCGATTTTAATTTCATGTGTTTGTGGACTTGCCATCGGTTACGAACGTACCTCCAGAAATAAACAAGCAGGGGTTAAGACTCACATGATCGTGGCGCTCACTTCTTGTTTAATGATGATTATTTCAAAAGAAGCTTTCCTTGATACGCCGCATTACGATACAGCTCGCGTGGCTGCTCAAGTCGTCAGCGGTATCAGCTTTATCGGTGGGGGGATCATCTTCATGCGTGAAAAACGCGTAAGTGGACTCACCACCGCTTCAGGAATTTGGGCAACCGCTGGGATTGGTCTTGCGATTGGCGGAGGATTTTGGTTCTTCGGTTCACTTTGCGCAGCGATTATCGTTATCGTCCAAAAATTAGCGTATCAACCAATCTTGCAAGGAAAACAACGTCAGGTAAATATTTACTGTGAGATTCCAGACCCAACCATTGTGCAGTCGATTTATAATTACTGCCACTTTGAAGATTATCAATCGATTCAAGTCGAAGCGCGAGAACTTGATGGTGAGAAATATGAGCTCGTGATTCGCATTCATAATGACGAAGAAATCATTATTGAGAACTTGAAAAACTACATTCGCGAAACGGAAAATCAAGTGGTGATTAAACGCGTGAAACTCCGTACAGAAGATGTTAACTAAAAACTATAGATAAACTACAAATGATTCCGCTTATCCTAACGGATGTCTTCATAATAACTGTAATGTTGCACCGGTTCGAGCCTTCCGTCGCTCACCTTCGAAGCTTCAAACGCGGAGTAAGGTACAAGCCCTACTCCGCGTAATTCACATTCGATGCGTATCACATTACTGTTATTATAGAATCCGTTAGTCTTTGCGGAATCATTTTTTGCTTTTAAATTTTTCTACGGGTTTTATTTTTGCCGCAAAAAAAGAAGTTCAAAATAAGTTTTCAAAAAAATATAAAAAATCTTAGTGTAATCATGGACG
>CAJZJY010000147.1 GCA_916050055.1 uncultured Streptococcus sp. | reverse complement strand
CAGGTTGTTACATAATGCGAAATGCTAATGACGATATTATTTATATCGGTAAAGCGAAAAATCTAAAAAATCGTGTTCGCTCTTATTTTAGAGGCGCCCATGATACTAAAACGGAAAAATTAGTAAGCGAAATTCACCATTTTGAGTATATTGTGACAAAGACAAATAAAGAGTCTCTCTTGCTTGAAATTAACCTGATTAAAAAATATCAACCTCACTACAATATTAAGTTAAAGCAAGGAACGATGTATCCTTACTTAAAAATTACATCTGAGAAAGACCCACAACTCGTGATTTCTCATAAGGTAGAAAAGGATGGGGGGATTTATTTTGGCCCTTATCCAAATGTCACTGCAGCAACAGGAACGCAGCAACTGATCCAGAAAATCTATCCACTTCGAAAATGTGGGAAGAATGAAACACGAGCTTGTTTCTACTACCATTTAGGACAATGTATTGGTTGTTGTGATCATGAAGTTTTAAAAGAAGAGTATGATGCGCAAATCAAGAAAATCCAACGTTTCTTGAACGGAGATGTGAAGACGATTAAAGATGATTTGACTTCGAAGATGAATGAAGCTTCCGAAAGACTCGATTTTGAAAAAGCAATGGATTATCGTGATCAAATTAAGTACATCGAAGCAACCGTCGAGAAACAAAACATCATGAACGCAGATTTCACGAACCGAGATGTGTTCTCTTATGTCGTTGATAGAGGATGGATTTCTATTCAAGTCTTCTTACTCAGACAGTCGACGATTATTAAACGTGAAGCAGCGATGTTTCCGATTTATGATCAGATAGAAGATGAAGTCCTATCATTTATCATTCAGTTTTATGAAGACCAAAACCATATTCTTCCAAAAGAAATCTTGGTTCCAGAAGCGATTGACCAAGAACTATTATCAGAAACGCTCGGTGTGAAGGTGATGACACCAAAACGTGGCTCTAAGAAACGAATGTTAGACCTTGCTACTCAAAATAGTGAGATTTCATTAAATGAGAAGTTCAGAAGAGAAGAGCAAAGTCAGTTGAAGACAAAAGGTGCCCTAGAAGAACTTTCAGAAGCGTTAGGGTTAGAAAAAGTATCAGTGATTGAATCATTTGACCATTCGAATATTCAAGGAACCAATCCAGTATCTGCGATGGTGGTCTTTAAGGATGGAAAACCAGACCGAAAGAATTACCGTAAGTTTAAAGTGAAGACTGTTGTAGGTAGTCACGAATTTGCGACGACACAAGAAGTCATTCGTAGACGCTATTCAAGATTACTAAGAGAAGGAGCTAGACTTCCAGATTTGATCTTAATGGATGGCGGTAAAATCCAAATGAGAGCTGCTATTGAAGTTTTAGAAGATGAATTAGGTCTAGAGATTCCTGTTTGTGGAATGGTGAAAAATGAAAAACACAAAACCGCTACATTACTCTATGGTGAAGACTATAAGGAAATCGATTTAGATAGAAAAGGACAAGCATTCCAACTAATACAACGTGTGCAAGAGGAAGTTCACAGATTTGCGATTACGTTCCATAGACAAGTGCGAAGTAAAAATACATTTGCTTCGAAATTGGAAATGATTGATGGTGTCGGTCCGCAAACAAGAAAGAAACTATTGCGTCATTTTAAAACGATAACAGCAATGAAACAAGCTAGTCTTGAGGAGTTACAAACTATCGGAATTTCCGAGAGAGTAGCCCGAAATATTCTTGAAGAACTAGGTAAATAACTATATAAAAATTCAGAATGAAACAGGTTGTAAAATCTGTTTCATTTTTATTTTGTTTTTCAAGCTTTATTCATTGTGTTTTAATGGGGAGTATGGTATCGTTCTCTATGTTGAAAAAATAAACATAAGGTGGTTAAACCAATGAAAAAATGGATGAAAGCTGGTTTCGTTGCTGTGGCTACATTATTAGCAGCATGCGGAGCAAACACAACTAAAACACAAGAAACAACTGTATCAGTTTCAGAAGCGCAAGCGAACTGGGACAAAATTGTTGAATCAGGTGTCATTAAAGTATCAACTGCAGGTACTTTATATCCACAATCATTCCATAATGATAAGAACGAATTAACGGGTTACGATGTGGAAATTATGAAGGAAGTTGCGAAACGCTTAAACCTTAAAGTTGAATTTACTGAAATGGGTGTTGACGGAATGTTAACAGCTTTAGACAGTGGTATGACAGATATCGCAAACTACTCAATTGAAGAAGGTGCGAAAAACTTCGACGCATACTTACACACTACACCTCATAAATACTCATTTACATCAATGGTTGTTCGTGGAAGCGACAATTCAGGAATTCATTCTTGGGAAGATGTAAAAGGTAAAAAAGCTGCAGGTGCTGCAAGTACAAACTACATGAAGATTGCTAAAAAACTTGGTGCTGAATTAGTCGTATATGACAACGTAACAAATGACGTATATATGTCTGATTTAGTAAACGGTCGTACTGATGTAATTATCAACGATTACTACTTACAATCAATCGCCGTTGCTTTTGCTAAAGATAAATATGACATTAAGATTAACGAAGGCGTTTATGCAAACCCATATAGCGCAAGTTTCTCAATTTCACTAAACAACACTGTGTTACGTGACAAATTTAATGAAGCTATGGATGCGATGAAGAAAGACGGAACTTTGAAAAAAATCTCTGAACAATTCTTCGCTGGTCAAGACGTAACAGAACCTAAAGATTTCAAAACAGAAAAAATCGATATTTCAGATGTAGACTAATATGTTAAATAAAATTTTCGATATCAATATTGCAATCAATAACTTTTGGTTTATTCTTAGTGGATTGGGATATACATTAGGAGTTGCATTAACGAGTTTTGTTTTCGGAACGATTTTAGGATTCGTTCTTGTTTTAATGAGACGTTCAAGATTCCGTTTATTAAGATGGATTGCGACATTTCATGTTTCCTTTATGCGCGGAACACCAACTTTAGTATTTTTATTCTTACTATATTTTGGGTTACCATTTTTAAAAATAACGTTACCGGCTTTAGTCTGTGCGCTCCTTTGCTTTAGTATCGCAAGTAGTGCGTATATTTCTGAAGTGTTGCGTTCGGCCATGGACGCAGTGGATAATGGTCAATGGGAAGCAGCGATGTCTCTTGGAATGAGTTACCGACAAACGTTGCAAAAGGTCATCGTTCCACAAGCATTCCGAATCGCCATTCCGCCATTAAGTAATGTGTTACTGGATATGATTAAAGGATCGTCTCTTGTTGCGATGATTTCACTACCTGACATTTTCCAAAATGCGAAAATTGTGGGTGGACGTGAACAAAACTATATGACGGTTTATATTTTAGTGGCAATTATTTACTGGATTATCTGTTTGCTTTTCGAACAAGGGCAACGATATTTAGAAAAGAAAATGGCACTTTAATAGAAAATAGTACAGAGAACTGTGTAAGAGCAGTTCTCTTTTTTATAGAAACGTTGAA
>CAJZJY010000146.1 GCA_916050055.1 uncultured Streptococcus sp. | reverse complement strand
AGTTGAACTCGGGCTCACAGGACTGACGTCCACTTCCTGATATGTCCGCACGACTCGTTCCGAGTCCCTTGCGGCATATCAGTCCAGTGTTTCAGTCCTGAGCGTTCGCCCTCGTATCCTTTTATTTGATATACAGCGTGTCACCTTTTAACACAAATGTTGTATCTTCAGTGATGGTTTCACCTGTTAAGACTAAGACGTCTTTTCCATCTTTTGTTTCATCAACAACTCGATATTCGCCGTCTTTTTTAACAACTAGTACATTATATTTTAAGTTTTTTCCTTCTTCTGTAGTAGGAATTACAAGTGCTTCTGTTACTCCTGTTAATTCAACTGCTTTTGAGAAATCATTGTTTTTAACAATATAGAATTTACCATCTTTTTTGACGATATTATATCCTTCTCCGATTTCTTTATTCATTTCAGCACTCTTCAACTCTTCTGATTCAGTTGTTGAGTTTTTGTCTTTAACGCTATCCGCTGCTTGTTTAATTTTCGCAGCAGCTTCGTTTAATTTGTTTTGATTATCTTGCAAGGCTTGTTGCACCACTTGAGAATTTTTCACTTGTTCTTGTTGCTCTTTTTGGCGCTCATGTCTTGCTTGATAACGTTGGAAACGTAAAAATGCATACACTGCAATAATCACAATCGAGATAATAGCACTTAAAATACGACGTCCTTTATTATCCACTTACATTCACTCCTTTAATTAGATAAGCTTATTTTATCATAAACCCGCTTTGTTTCCTATCCTATAAGCACCAAAAAAGCACTTCGGCATTGCTACCAAAGTGCTCAATTTTATAAATGATCTGTTCCAGGCGTTTCAGCCGTCTCTGAAGAAGTTGTTTCTGTTGATGGAGGAGCTGGTGTGTGAGACTCAATTTTCGTTAAATCAACGGTTGCTGTCTTAGACCCGTCACTCCATGGAATTTCATACGCTCTTCCAGAGTAAGCCCAGTTTTGCTTTCCATCCTTTTGGTCTCTTGCGGATTGCTCTAACTTTTTCTTCATCCATTCTTCAGCTTGGTCCAACGTCGCAAACTCTTCCCCCGTATTCCCTAACGGTTTCAAACGTTTCGGTGGTGTTGCTACTGTTTCAGAACTTGAAGTAACCGTAGGAACTTCAGTTGGAGTTGCTTCTCTTGTCTGAGGACCATTTTCCGACTCTTCTCTTCTGCGTTCTTGGCTTGGAGTTGCCTGCGCAACATTTCCTTGAACTTCTCTTGTGTTCTTTTCTTCAGTGACCACTTGTTTTTCTGTGGTTACTGCTTCTGTAGTTGGAGCTTGAGTTGTCTCTTGCTTTTTTTCGGCGACTGCTTTCTTTTCAGCACTACTTGAAGGAGTTGACGAATTTGTTGGCGCACTTGTTTGTACTTCTACGACTTGAGTCACTTTTTGCATCGGACTCATCGCTTGTGAAATACCATAAACACCTGCTAGCATCGCTAAAGATAGGCCTAACGTAATTCCCAATTGACTCGCTAAACCTAATGATTTAAAACCTTCTTGTATTTTCACTAAAAATGCTTTCATCGTCCATCCCCTTTCTCCTTTTATTTTTATTCAAACTATTATACCATATTTTTTCACATTTGTAGAATGAAAAATATATATTATCACAAATTTAATTATTATTGCAACAGTATCTAGCAACTTTGTTTGTGAAAAGTTATTAACAAAAATTTCACAATTTATTCTGCCTATTTTTATGCACTTACATTATATATGAAAATTGTTTCAATTGCCAGACAATTCCACTACAAAGGCTTGCCATGGAGAAAGTTTGTAAGCGTGTAAATCTGTAATCTCATCTTCTGTATTAGCGACCAAAACCTTATTAAATCGGGCATCTACAGAGATTTCTTCCTCAAAATCAGATAAATTCACAACCGTCAACCATCTTTCTTCCCCAAGCGTGCGATAATATGCGAACACATTAGAATGAGTCTCAAGTAACTCATAATCACCCCAAACCACGATTGGATGATTTTTTCTAAGTTGAATGAGTTTTCGATACGTATGGAATACAGAGTCTGGATTTTGGAGTTCCGCCTCTACGTTAATCTCTTTGTAATTTGGATTGAGAGCTAACCAAGGTGTCCCCGTCGTAAATCCCCCATTGGCTTCGGCAGTCCACGGAATTGGTCTACGCGCATTGTCTCTCCCCTTTGCATTTAGAGACTCCATAATCGACTCGACACTAAATCCTCTTGAGACGCGATCATGATACATATTAATCGACTCGATATCATCCAACTCTTCAATACTAGAGACTGGTGTATTCGTCAATCCAAGTTCTTCCCCTTGGTAAATATAAGGCGTTCCTTTCATCATATGTAATAAAATGGCGAATGCCTTAGCACTGCGTACTCGATATTCCTTATCATTTCCCCAGCGTGACACGATTCTTGGCAAATCATGGTTATTCCAGAACAGTGAATTCCAACCTTCCTCCCCAAGTTCCGTTTGCCATTTTGAGAGTACGGCTTTCAACTCCGTCACATCGAGCGGTTTAAGGTCCCATTTTTCTTTTCCCGGTTCATTGTCTAGGAGTGAATGTTCAAATTGGAAGACCATCGATAATTCATGACGTTCTGGGTTTGAATAGAGTTTCGCGATTTCTGGTGTCGCTCCCCATGTTTCCCCAACCGTCAATAAATCTTTATCTCCGAAGGTCGCCTTATTCATTTCTTGTAAATATTCATGCAATTTTGGTCCGTTTGAAGTAATCCCTTCTAATGGAATTTTCCCAATTAAATCAATCACGTCCATACGGAATCCGCCAACGCCCTTATCAATCCAGAAATTCATCATGTCATAGACTTCTTGGCGCACTTTTTCATTTTCCCAGTTTAAATCAGGTTGTCTTTGACTAAATAAATGCAAGAAATATTGACCACTTGCTTCATCGTATTTCCATGCACTACCTAAAAAGACTGACTGTAATTCCGTCGGCACACCGCCATCTTCAGCAGGGTCAGCCCACACATAGTAATCACGGTACGGATTGCCTTTTCCTTTTCTTGACTCAATAAACCAATGATGTTCATCAGACGTATGGTTCACGACAAGGTCCATCACAATTTTAATCCCGCGTTTATCGGCTTCGGCTAATAATTCTTCCATATCCGCCATCGTTCCAAACTCGTCCATAATGTCTTCATAATCCGAGATATCATAGCCATTATCATCATTTGGCGACTTGTATACTGGAGAGAGCCAAATCGCTCCGATTCCTAGCGTGTGTAAATAGTCGAGTTTTCCCATAATTCCTCTTAAATCGCCAATCCCATCTCCGTTCGAATCTTTAAAACTACGTGGGTAAATTTGATAAACGACGACTTCTTGCCACCAATGTTTTTCCATAACAATCTCTCTTTTCTATTGCGATAGTAATTACACCTCCATGATAGCCCTAAATCCGCATAAATACTATATGTTTTTCGAATACTATTCCATTAAATTTGTATGACAAAAGCCAATATAAAAAGGAGAAAAAGCA
>CAJZJY010000145.1 GCA_916050055.1 uncultured Streptococcus sp. | reverse complement strand
TACACGTACTGACACACTCTTTCCCTACACGACGCTCTTCCGATCTATTCAAATTAAACTTCTAAAAGTTCTTTTTCTTTGTTTGCTGCTAACTTATCGATGTTCTTAACACTTTCATCCGTAACTTTTTGGATGTCTTTTTCTAATGTGTGTAATTCATCTACAGTAATTTCTTTTGCTTTTTCAGCTTTTTTCGCTTGGTCAATCGCGTCACGACGAATATTACGTACGCTTACTTTTGCACTCTCAGCTTCTTTACCTACTTGTTTAGCAAGCTCTTTACGACGTTCTTCTGTTAATTGTGGAATAATTAAACGAATGACAGAACCATCACTTGTTGGAGTGATTCCGATATCGCTCATTAAAATCGCACGTTCAATGTCGTTTAATGAAGACTTGTCATAAGGTGTAATTAAAAGCATACGAGCTTCTGGAACTGTAATTGAAGCTAATTGGTTTACTGGAGTTAATGCTCCGTAGTATTCCACTTCTAAACGGTCTAAAAGACTTGCGTTTGCACGGCCAGCACGGATTGAGCCTAATTCACGTTGAAGCGCATCTTCAGATTTTTTCATACGTTCTTTCGTATGAGCTAAAATTTCGCTAGTTGACATTACCTATTTCCCCCTAACTGTTGTACCAATGTTCTCCCCTAATACAACGCGTCTAATATTTCCTGGTTCGTTTAAATTAAACACCACTAAAGGAATATCGTTATCCATAGAAAGTGAGCTTGCCGTTGTATCCATAACCTTCAAACCTTTTTGGATAACATCTAAGTGTGTTAATTCATTGTATTTCTTCGCATTGACGTCTACACGTGGGTCGGCACTATAAACACCATCCACATTGTTT
Organism: uncultured Streptococcus sp.; assembly: GCA_916050055.1. Classification (GTDB taxonomy): domain Bacteria; phylum Bacillota; class Bacilli; order Lactobacillales; family Aerococcaceae; genus Granulicatella. The sequence goes on along the minus strand of CAJZJY010000145.1, from coordinate 2,686 downwards.
TTCGCCATTAAGATTGCGTCTGCTTCGATCTCAGCAGCACGTAAAGCAGCGGCTGTATCTGTTGAGAAGTAAGGGTTCCCTGTACCGCCTGCAAAAATCACAACACGTTCTTTTTCTAAGTGACGAACAGCTCTACGACGGATATAAGGTTCAGCGATTTGACGCATATCAATAGAAGTTTGAACACGAGTTGGAACTCCTACGTTTTCTAGTGCGTCTTGAAGTGCTAATGCATTCATAACTGTTGCTAACATTCCCATGTAGTCTGCTTGAGCACGTTCCATACCAACTTCTTCGCCAGTAACGCCACGCCAAATGTTACCACCACCGACAACAATTGCAATCTCAACACCAAGATCATGAACCTCTTTTAACTCTTTAACAACTTCCTTAATCGTTGGTGGGTTAATACCGAAGCCTGCTTTACCTGCTAATGCTTCACCACTTAATTTTAAAACAACACGTTTGTATTTTGGTTCAACCATTGCTTTATCTCCTTAATCTTTATAAAAAAAGGGAATAGCGGGTAGCTATCTACCATATTCCCTCACATGCACAGTGATTATTTTTTAACTTGTCCCATAACTTCTTCAACAAAGTTATCAACACGTTTTTCTAAACCTTCACCAACTTCATAACGGTGGAATAATTTAACTTTTCCGCCTTTAGAAGCAACGAATTTAGATACAGTTTGATCTGGATCTTTAACGAATGGTTGGTCGTTTAAGCTAATTTCAGCTAAGAATTTGTTTAAACGTCCAGCGATCATTTTTTCTACGATGTTAGCTGGTTTACCTTCGTTTAATGCTTGCTCAGTAAGAACTTTCTTTTCATGTTCTAATTCTTCTTCAGAAACTTGTGAACGGTCAATATATTTAGGGTTGATTGCAGCGATGTGCATTGAAACATCTTTAGCTGCTGCATCGTCTGTAGAACCTTCAACAACAGTTAACACACCGATACGTCCACCCATGTGTAAGTATGCACCGAAAGCATCTGCATCAGATTTTTCAACGATTTCGAAACGACGTAAAGTGATTTTTTCACCGATAACTGTAGTTGCTTCTGCAATAACGTCAGAAACTTTACCGTTTGGAGTTTCAACTTCAAGAGCTTCTTCTAATGTTGAAGGGTTTGCTTTTAAGATTGCTTCAGAAACTTCTTTAACTAATGCTTGGAATTTATCGTTTTTAGCAACGAAGTCAGTTTCAGCATTTACTTCTAAGATAACTGCGCGGTTTCCTTCAACTAAAACATTAGTGATACCTTCTGCAGCGATACGGTCTGCTTTCTTAGCAGCTTTTGCTAAACCAGCTTCACGTAAGTAGTCAACCGCTTTGTCGATATCTCCTTCAACTTGAACTAATGCTTTTTTAGCATCCATCATACCTACGCCAGTCATGTCGCGTAATTGTTTTACTAATTGAGCTGTAACTTGAGCCATTCTCAATTCCTCCTATAATTTGCTTTTAAATTTTTTCAAACTTTTTAAAAAAAGCTGTTTGAATTGAAAAGTCTATTTCGCCTCTTTCTGATTCAAACAGCTTAACAGTTAGTGATTATTCAGCGTTGTCGCCTTCAACTAATTTTTCGATATCTTCTAATGAAGTATCTTTATCTAAGTCTTCAACGTCTACTGCTACGTCTTCACCTTGGTTACCTTCGATGAATGCATCAGCCATTTTAGCAACGATTAATTTAACCGCGCGGATAGCATCATCATTTGATGGAATAACAACATCGATTTCATCTGGGTCACAGTTTGTGTCAACCATAGCAACGATTGGAATGTTTAATTTGTGAGCTTCTTGAACAGCAATGCGTTCTTTACGAGGGTCAACGATAAACATTACATCAGGAATGCGTGGCATATCTTTAATACCACCTAAGTATTTTTCAAGTTTGTCTAATTCTTTTAATAGAATACCAACTTCTTTTTTAGGTAATACTTCGAAAGTGCCGTCTTCTTGCATTTCTTTGATTTTTTTCAAACGTTTGATACGTGTTTGGATTGTATCCCAGTTAGTTAAAGTACCACCTAACCAACGATGGTTAACGTAGTATTGACCTGAACGGATTGCTTCGTCTTTAACAGCATCTTGTGCTTGTTTTTTAGTACCAACGAATAATGCAATACCACCGTTTTCAGCAACTTCATGCATATAGTTGTATGCATCGTCCACTAATTTAACAGTTTTTTGTAGGTCGATGATATAGATACCATTTCTTTCTGTGAAGATGTATCTCTTCATCTTAGGGTTCCAGCGACGTGTTTGGTGACCGAAATGTACACCAGCTTCTAACAATTGTTTCATTGAAATAACTGCCATTTTTGTTTTCCTCCAATTTGGTTTATATTTTCCTCCCCAATTTTCAGCGATAAGACCTCTTCTAAAAGAAGCACCAATCTTAACATCCAATTAGGTGTGAATTTTTTTGGTTTTTACACCATCAATGATTGTACATGAAAGTTATTTAAAATGCAAGAAAATTCTATTGTTTTCATCATGAAACAATAGAATTTCCAAGATCTTTTACTTTAACTATAAATATAAAGTGAAATTTTACTCCTCAATCTAAGTATTATCTATTTTGCCAATATACATTAACTTTTCCATCTTCTACTTTAACTGCAAAATACTGAATTTTTTTTTGAGATCGGAAGAGCGTCGTGTAGGGAAAGAGT
>CAJZJY010000144.1 GCA_916050055.1 uncultured Streptococcus sp. | reverse complement strand
AAATTGGCGTTACTTTATAATCCAACCAATCATTCGGATGAGCATTAATCCAATCTGCAAGATTGTTCTCATAGAAAAGCATCGCGGTTTGGTTTGCGGAATCCTTATCGGACAAACTACCTGTATTTAACAGGGCAGTCATCGGTGTTAAATTACGCAACTCATTATCAAGTCCGCTGAATTGGTACCCTACTAAGTGCCCACGGTTCATGAGCCACGCTTCTTTCCCACTTCCGGAATCATCAATCGGCATCTTGTAATTATGCCAACCAACAGGATCTACGCTAATTTTCGGTTCTCTTTTCGCTTTCGGTTTATCTTTGATATTCAGTTGAATATGAGCTGATGTCGAACGCTCCAATTTATCAAGGTCTCCCAAAACCAATTGTTTTTCCTTCTTAAACGGAAGCAATGAATCTGGCAACTTAGCAGGCGCTACTGTTGTCGTTTCAACTGTTGTGACTTTCGCTACCTCTTCTGTTGTCGCCTTAGACTCTTTCTTATGTCCCCCACACGCTGCTAAAGAAACGCAAGCGACTACTAATAACCCCAATTTCCAATTCGATTGAATCTTCACCGTAATTCCCCCTAATACACTTTGTTAAAAAACACACTAACTAGATTTAGTATAGTCCTCCTACATCCTGAATACAATAGAGTTATTATTTATTTTTCGTCCTTTCGAGTGAAAAAAACGTATAGGATATATTGCTAACAGAAAAAGACCCGGCATTTCTGCCAGGTCTTCTACGTCATCCATAATTCAAGCCTCTGATTGGCTAAACTAAATCATTATTTGCTTTTTCAGTTAGTTCAAATTCATATTCCATACTTCTCCCTCAATTTTAGAAGCGCCTCTTTCCCATCTAGCACACGACCTTCTTTAACATCTTCGAGTGCTTCGTTTAGTAGACTTGCTTCTTCATATTGTCTTTCTGCTTCAAAATCTGTCATCGGAATATCATTCATTTTTTATTCCTCCTTTTTATTGGTCTATTAATTGTACCATATCTTATCTAGAACTACACTTTTCCTCCGCAACAAAAAAGACCTGGCATTTCTGCCAGGTCTATAAAGCTGCGTTATATTTTAAGCGCACATATTTATTGAGTATAAAACACTCATCTCCGTACAGTTTATTCTTTGCTTGAATACGACTCTTTTGCCCATTCTAGCACCGGCAATTCGCGGTTTGCTAAGAGTACGCCCCACGGTTTAGCCGCGCACTTCTTGTACTCTCTGGCGGCTTCTTCATATGTGAGTTTCAACGTCGACAACTCAAACTCCTCTAGCTCTTTTGGAGTCATCTCTGTTTTCCCGAAACTCGTCACGAGGCAGAGGAAATAGTGGTTCACATTATGACGGTGAATCTGATTGTAGTAGTCGCTCACCGTGCCAATCTTGCACAGTACCTCTACGCTAGCGCCAAGCTCTTCCTTCAACTCCCGACGAATTGCCTCTTCAGGACTCTCTCCAACTTCGACACCACCACCAGCCGTTTCGATAAAGGCTCCGTTGCCGAAAATATCGTCTCTACAGACACGCACAAAGTAGAAAAATCCTTTCTCATCAACCACAATCGCACGAGCAACATGCCGATCATGCGTAATCTCCGTCTTCTCCCACTGCGTATCTTCTAATGTTAATGCTAATTCCTTCACTGCCAAACTCACTTTCTACAGTATTTTTCTACGTAAATATCATTAATAACACAAATAGTACGAGTAAGCCAGCGCCTAAGGTTAACGCAACCTTCCCAACACGAATCGCATCTGCGTCTGTTCGGCTACCAACTTTCTTACGTGCTTCAAAATCATTGATAAGCCCAAACTTCTTTTTGCATACAATGAGATATCCAAAAACTGAAAATGTAATTCCTAGTGCGAGTAAGATTAATTTTAGAATTAGCATAGTTATCACCTCAGATTCTTACTAAAACCATCACGATTTCGACCTATTCACTATTATTATCTCTCCTACAAACTAAAAAAACAATTCTAAAACTTACATCCAATCCCTTCCTACCGCTTCTTTTAATATTATTTGGAACATGATAAAATAATAACAAATAACCATTTGGGAGGGTTTTATGAAAAACAAAATCGTATTAGGTTCTGTGACACTCCTGTCTGCGTTAGTGCTAGCGGCTTGCGGTAACGGGGAAAAGAAAGCACCTGAAACAACTGTGGCGCCAACAACTGAAGTAACTACAACTGTAACAACTACAACCACGCCTACAACAACGGCTGAAACTGCTGAGACAAAAGAAGTATCTCTTGCTGATACTCAACGTGTGGGGCGTGAAGATGTTGGTTATTTCAACGTTCCTAAAGACTGGGTAGCATACAAAGACCCAAACGGTGGCCCTCAATTCCAATATGCTTCAAAAGATTCATACAACATGATTACGATCAATGGATATGACAAAGACCAATTACACGTGAATGCTGGAGAAACTTTCGGGGCAGAGTTACTAACTAACCGTTTGTATGAAGGCTGGCAATACAATCCTAAAGTCGAAAAAACACAAAAGGAAAAGACAAAATTTGCTGGCGAGGATGCTTTCCTTATTAAAATTCAATTGAAAGATGGCAAATACTTGTTCCAATGGATTTTCCAAAGAGGAGAAAAAGTATATGACGTTTTACTGGAAGGAACAGAGGATATCGTTGCAACATTAAAACCTATTCTTGAACAATCTTGGGGCATAAATTCAAAAACTCCAGGACAATAATCAAAACATCTGAACTAAACCAAGGAGAACAATCATGATGAAAAACAAAATTTTATTAGGTTCTGTAACGCTTCTAACTGCGTTAATAGTAGCGGCTTGCGGAAACGGAGAAAAGAAAGCGCCTGAAACAACGGCAGCTCCAACAACAGAGGTAACCACTGCTACACCAACGACAACTGCTCCAACAACAACTGCTAGCGCTTCTTCTGATGCAAAAGAAGTCTCACTTGGAGATACTCAACGTATCGGACGTGAAGATGTGGGCTATATCAATGTTCCTAAAGATTGGATAGTATACAGCAGCTCAAAATATCCTGATTTATTCCGTTATTCTTCACCAGATAAATACCATATTTTATTACTCAAAAGTTTTAGTAAAGAGCAATTTAAACTTAACGATGGGGAACCCTGGGGAGCAAAAGCAGTTGCGAACCGTATGTATGTTAAATGGAAAGATGACAAACAACAGACTAGTTTAGATGCTGTAAAGACAAATTTTGCTGGAGAAGAAGCTTTCTTATTAAAAGTAACATTTACAGACGGAAAAACTCTATACGATTGGTTCTTCCTAAAAGGAGATCTCGTTTATCGAGTTGCAATCGAAGGTACAGAAGAAACAATTAACTCATTAAGACCTATTTTACAAAATACATGGAGCTTAGATGCAAAAACTCCTGGACAATAATCACTAACATACTAAAAGAGACTGATTCGCACAATCAGTCTCTTTTTTTATACTCTCCCTTTTTGATAAGAATGAATTTCTATTTAAACTAACAGTAAAAAATGGTAAAATAACCTTGTGACAACAACTTTTAAGGAGAACAATCATGATGAAAAACAAAATTTTATTAGG
>CAJZJY010000143.1 GCA_916050055.1 uncultured Streptococcus sp. | reverse complement strand
CGTATTTATTCTTCGGAATATGTTTGATATACTATGGAAAAGAACTCAGTCAAAGTGAGGCGCGACCTATGTGGTTATTTAATCGAAAAAATAAACGTAAAGATGACTTTGAAATGGAAGAAACGTTTTATAGTGAATCTGTGGAAGTGGATAGTGATTCTGATGAGGAAGCTTATCATCAAATTGCCGATATCATTACTGGTCATAGTGAACGTATCAGACAACTTTTAGAGAGTTATTTTGATAATCCTGATTTATTGATTGAAGAATTGCGCGAAGATGATGAGGACTGGAATGATGAGTTTGCAGATCTATTGGAACAAGCGGAAGATGATTATTGGCTACTCACGCTCTTAACGCTTGAAAAAGAAGCCTATGCAATCCAGATTTATTGGAGAGATACGTCGAAAACATTAGCCAATAAACTACCACGTCTACAACTCTTAAAAGGGATTCAGCTACAAGAGTTACTCGCATGTACGAGTAAGGAGTCTGTCACAGAATACCTAGAGTGTGTTTCTGGCAAACTTCATAATGATGGAATTGTGTTAGGAACAATTGAATTGAACGATGAAAATGTGTTGGTATTCTCTATATTGGAGAGAAGAGTAGAAAGATTAAATCGTTTAATGATGAATATTGAAAAAAGTTGGAAGCAAATTTCGTAAAGATTACAAAAATGTTACGAATTTGCTTCTTTCTATTTGAAATCTTAAGAATTTCTTTGTAAAATAAATTGAATTACAAGGAGGATAGGAATGGAAAAACGTAAATTTAAGTTTCTTTTGGGATTAATGACATGTGCATTCGCACTTTCTGCTTTAGCGCCAATTGCTGCTGAAGAAACAACACAAGAACCGGGAGAAGGAACTACTGTTGTTGAACAAACAGAGGCTCCAGAAACAACTGAAGCAACGGAGACAACAGAACAAACTACGACGACAACACCGTCGAAAGAACTTCCGATTGAAGAGGACATTTTCGAGATTACAGCTCGTTATGGGTATGATGTTAGTGAATATTACAAACCTGAGGGAGCTATTTTAGTGGATGCGGAGACCGGGCAAATCCTCTATGGTGATAATATCGATAAACCTTGGGATCCAGCAAGTACTACTAAATTAATGACAGCATATCTTGTGTATGATGCGATTAAAGCAGGGAAACTCACATTAGATACTAAAATTACGGCAACAGAAGAAGATAGAGCTATTTCTACAATTGATGATATTAGTAATAACCAAATTAGAGCTGGAATTGAATATCCGGTTCGTGATTTACTTTATCTGATGATGTATCCTTCTTCAAACGTAGCAACAGTGATGTTATCACATGCAATTAGTAAATCAAATGAAGAATACATTAAGATGATGAATGATAAAGCCAAAGAATTAGGAATGACAAATTCTAAATTCTATAATCCTAGTGGAGCTGTTGTATCTGCTTTTCGTGGATTATATGTGGTTGAAGGTGTGCCAGATGAGTACAACCAAACAACAGCACGTGATTTAGCAACATTAGCGTATTACTTCTTAAAGAACTATCCGGAATTCTTAGAAATTACAAGAGAACCAGCTGTTACAACAATGGAAGGAACTCCTGTAGAAGAAACGTTCTATACACTAAACCAACTCGCAAGTGGGATGCCTCAAGGATATTTTGATGTAGATGGATTTAAGACAGGTTCATCACCAAATGCAGCCTTAAACCATGTCATTACTGCAAAAGGAAAAGGTCGTCGTTTGATTGAAGTTTTAATGGGTGTTGGTAGCTGGAGCGACTATAACACGAGTGTATTTTACCGTGCACAATTCGGGAACGCTCTTTTAGAAAAAGGCTTTACTGAATATCATGAAGAAACAGTGTTAAAAGCTGGAGTTCATGAAATTGATGGTCAAAAGATTAAAGTGGAAAAAGACATTAAAGTGTTAACACGAGGCGATGAGAAACCAACATATAAACTTGTTGGAGATGAAATCGTTGTGGAACATACTTTCCCAACTTTAACAAAAGAGATTAAGTCAAATGTATTTAAAGTAACAAAAGTTGTTGAAGAAACAACGACAGAGGAAGCCTCATCAACAGAAGGTTCAACAAATGGTGGAATCTTATCATTTGATGAAGATAGTGATCTTGGAACATTTGCGAACTGGTTAAGAAGCCTAAGCAAAAATCCTCTATTATTAGCGGGTATTATTTTAACACTCAGCGTATTTATTAGTGGTATTGTTCTTGCAACAGTTCAAGTCTTTAAAAAGAAAGATTAGCATAAAAAATAACCCTTGAGAAAATTTCTCAAGGGTTTGTTTTTGCTTATTGGAAGAATGCCCAGACCCAGTCGATAATAAATCGTAATCCGATTGTGTAGGCAGCCAGTGTAAATGGTTTAAAGACTAAAATAATAATAATGAATTTCTTATAAGTCATCTTTGTTAAACCAGCAAGCATACATAAAAAGTCATCCGGTGAGACAGGGAAGAACATCATGAATGCAAAGAAGTAGTCGAACCATTGTCCTTTATCTAGCCAATTGATATAGCGATTATACGTATGTTCGCTAACCATTGATTTTACGAATTGTTGACCATATTGTCTTGCAAGATAGAAGGCAATGATTGACCCAATTACAATACCGATGTAGTTATATACATTTCCAATCCAGTTTCCGTAAATATAAACACCAGCGATACTAGTGAGGGCTCCTGGAATGATTGGAACAACAGTTTGTAAGATTTGTAAAAAGATAAAGATTGGTGGCCCCCAGATTCCCGCCTGAAGCATGTAGGCTGATAACGTCTCTTGTGACGTGAATAGTCCTTTTTGCCAAGCCCAAACGATAAAGACCACTGTCGCAATTGCTCCGAGAATTGAAGCAATGTTCATGACTTTTTGAGCCGTAGGGGAAAGAGGTTTTCCTTGTTTAATTTCTTCTGTAGTCATTATTTCTCCTTTTATGATAACAAGTTTCTTTCTGTTGCAACTTTATCATAAAATTGTTGCCACTGTTCTAGAATACTTTCTTTTGAATAGAATTGTTCGCCGCGTTTGGAACCTTCGCAGGCTTTTGCGTAATAATCGGCGTCTTCTTTTAGTTTTGTTAATTCGTCTTTAAACGTTTGTTGACTATTTGCTTTTAAATAATAGTCAAATAAAATTGGTTTGTACTCAGGTAAGTCACGTAAGAGTAGTGGGATGTTTGCGTTCATCGATTCTAAAATCGTCATTGGGAATAATTCCTCGAATGACAGTTGAAGCATCACATCACCCATATTAAAGAACTCATTCATGCGATCACGCTCAACAAGTCCAAGGAAATGAACGTTATCTGGAAGATCATCCATATGTTCCATAATCTCTTTACGACCTTCAGAGATTCCTTTAAAGGCGAAGTTACCAGCCCAAACGAATTGGATATCTGGCATTTTAGTCGCTAAGTCGATAAACTCTAAAACTCCTTTACGCATTTGGAGTTGTCCAGCAGATACGACAGTGAATTGATCTGGATTCAACCCGAACTTTTTACGTAATTCCGCTTTTGATTGGTTTGTAATCTTATAGAACGTTTCACGAGATACGAAGTTTGGAATGTACGTTACTTTAGAACGAT
>CAJZJY010000142.1 GCA_916050055.1 uncultured Streptococcus sp. | reverse complement strand
TATAAACGTTGAAATGATGCGGTTTTTAGCGGTCTATTCAACAACCCCATTTTAGGTCGATTGCACAAATTCGGAATAGTGTAGTAAAATTTCCGATAAAAAATCAAAAAAACTTTTTCAGTCACATCCCACTTTAAATTACCGAAAAGTCTCAAAAACCCCGGTAGGATGCACTTTCCAATACCCTGCACAGGTTCCTTCAAACTGAGTGGCGCAACACTTTTTTTCATTTTTTTATAAAAGCAGAAAGTGAATACGCACTTTTTTTCGGGTTCTATAAGAATCCCTCACAGTGCGAAGGATTCGTAATGGGGAATAGTATTAAATGCGAGGGAGAAAGACAGAAAGTTGAATAGGTATGAGCAAGCTGTTTACAGTGCAGCTCATACCATTCAACCACTGTGCTTAGCAGGGGGGTAACTCCTGCTAAAATAATTATAGATATAGATTTCAACGCAGTAGCTGATTGCTTTCAGCTTCATCACTCGTGATTGGCTTAAAGCTAATCAGCCTTGCGGGGGTAAGACTACGAAGCAAAAAGGACTCACACCGTGAATCCTTTTCTATCTTCTGTCTTACTCCCAAAGGAGAGAGACCACGGGGCTCGAACCGGTACCCCATTACCGTTACTATGAAGAAACCCGAAAAAGAAAAGTGCGTATTTACTTACAAATACTTCGGCACTTTTTGCTATTTTGTGGTATCCTATGTAAAGAGAAAATGAAAGAAAGTAGTAGCGCCATGAAGAAAATTATCGTCATAAACACCGGTGGTACGATTGCCATGAGTGAAGACCGCTCAACCGGTAACGTAACCCCAACAAGCACAAACCCATTAACCAACTCCGACACCATTTTTGCACCAATCGCAAGTGTCGTCGTAGAGGATCTATTTAACCTTCCGTCTCCACATATGACGGAGGAAAAAATGTGGGAAGTTCAAAAGCGAATCGTTCAAGCGCAACAGGAAGGCTTTGACGGAGCGGTGGTGACTCACGGAACTGATACATTAGAAGAAACCGCGTATTTTTTAGAGTTAACAACAGATGGAACATTCCCAATCGTTTTAACGGGAGCGATGCGTTCCAGCAATGAAATTGGAGCGGACGGGTTAGCGAACTTACGCAGTGCCATTATTACGGTAACGAGTCCAGAGAGTGTGGATAAAGGCGTTCTTGTCGTGATGAATGATGAAGTTCATGCGGCAACATATGTGACAAAGACACATACTACAAACGTTGCGACTTTCCAAACACCAACCTTTGGACCGCTTGGATTAGTATCAAAGAGTGAAGTCATTTACTTCCAAAAATTCTTACATCATGAATATTATCCAATTAAAGAACTCTTGGATAAGGTATACTTATTAAAAGCATATGCTGGAATGGATTCCATGTTATTTGATGCCATTGCCGATTCAGATGCCAATGGAGTAGTCATCGAAGCTCTTGGGGCAGGAAATCTCCCACCAATGGCACTTCCTGGGTTACAACGTTGCTTAGATAAAGGAATTCCGGTCGTTCTGGTATCCCGTGCATTTAACGGTGTAACGTATGATGTCTATAATTATCTTGGTGGAGGCAAACAGCTCCATGAAGCAGGAGTAATTTTCACAACAGGGCTTAGCGGACAAAAGGCTCGTGTGAAATTATCGGTGTTATTAAGCGCTCATGCAAACAGAGAAACAATCATTAGAGCATTTCAAGTATAGGAAAGAGGAATAGATATGGTTAGAAAAATTGGACGAGTGGTTCGTCAATATGAAGGAAAACCGATTATTTACGGCATGCCACTTGAAGAGCTAACAGCTTGGTTTGAAGCAAAAGGCGAAAAGAAATTCAGAGCAGGACAATTATGGGACTGGCTTTACCGCAAACGTGTAACCAGTTTTGAAGAAATGACAAACTTGCCAAAATCACTGATTGAGGAGTTACAAGAAGAGTTCACATTCCCAGTGTTAAATGAACGTATCAAACAACAATCAACAGACGGAACACGTAAATTCCTCTTTGAATTAGCAGATGGCCTCTTAATCGAAACGGTATTAATGCCACAAGAATATGGCTTATCTATCTGTGTGACGACACAAGTAGGATGTAATATCGGATGTACATTCTGTGCCAGCGGAATTATCGCAAAACAACGTGACCTTGTTGCTGGGGAAATCGTAGCGCAAGTCATGCACGTGCAACGAACTTTAGACGAAGTGTCTCCTGGGGACCGTGTCAGCCATATCGTAGTCATGGGGATTGGAGAACCATTCGATAACTATGATAACGTGATTAAATTCTTGAAAGTGGTCAACTCTGATAAAGGGCTTGGAATCGGGGCTCGTCATATCACTGTTTCTACAAGTGGTTTGGCTCCCAAAATTCGCGAGTTCGCAGACGAAGGATTACAAGTGAACCTTGCATTGTCACTTCACGCACCAGATAACGATACACGTTCTCGTATCATGCGTATCAACCGTAAATATCCAATCGAAGTCGTGATGGATGCCATTAACGAATATATCGCAAAAACAAATCGTCGTGTAACTTTCGAGTACATCATGCTCGATCACGTGAATGATTCGGTGGAACAAGCACAACAACTGGCGGACCTTCTTGCGGATAAGAAACGTCTTTCATATGTCAACTTAATTCCTTATAACAAAGTTCGCGAACATGACCAATATGAACGTAGTGGAAAAGAACGCGTAGTTGCTTTCTACGATGTGTTGAAGAAAAACCACATCAACTGTGTCGTTCGTAAAGAATTCGGACATGATATCGAAGCAGCCTGCGGACAATTACGTTCAAGCCAAATGAAACGTGACCGCGCTGAAAAAACAAAAGCATAATAAAATAGAACTACCACACCTCGGAATAGAGGTGTGGTTTTTTGTGTGAAAAGGAAAGTTCTTTTGTTTTCCGCCAAAAGTCCTATATACATTGGATTAAGACAGTGTTACACTATGAGCATAGTCAGATTTTGAAGTGGAGCGAGTATATATGAAGGTTGTTTTTCAGAAATTTAAAAAAGAAGTGTTCATCATGATTACGTTGCTCACCCTCATTGCAGGGGCGGAGCTTGTATCCAGTATCGTGAATGCGCAGACTTTAGATACTTTAGTGAACATGGATATTCATAATTTCTTTTATAAGGCGATTTGTTTAGTTGTTATTTTTGCATTTTATCTATTGTTTACCTATATGTTGATTCGCTATCAAGCCTACTTTAATCAAAAGGTAGCGACATGGTTAAGGGACCGTATTAGTCATTCTATTGAAGCGACGTCTTATGGACGCTTTTATGAAAAGAATAGTCAAACGTACATCTCGTGGTTTACAAGTGATTTGGAGCAGATTAAAGGGAATGCGATGAATCCAACCTTTGAAGTCATTGGAGGAATTATTTCTGCGGTCATTTCTGCGGTAGCATTGTTTATGTATCATTGGTCTATCGTCTTACTAGCGGCTATCTGTATTGTCATCATGGCCGTGTTGCCAGCTTTGTTCTCAGCAGAACTGACAGATAAAACGATTAAAGTGTCAGAAGCCAATGAAAAATTCGCAAAATCCATTTCGGATTTATTGAGCGGATATGATAGCCTATTCGTCTTTCGGAAGCTA
>CAJZJY010000141.1 GCA_916050055.1 uncultured Streptococcus sp. | reverse complement strand
TATCACTGTTGGGATGGAACAACGTGTTGAAATCTTGAAAACTTTATATCGTGGAGCAGATATTTTAATCTTTGATGAACCTACTGCAGTATTAACTCCGCAAGAAATTGAAGAACTCATTATTATCATGAAGCAATTAACAAAAGAAGGAAAATCGATTTTCTTAATCACGCATAAGATTAAAGAAATTCAAGCCGTTGCGGATCGCTGTACGGTTATTCGTCGAGGCAATGTGATTGGAACAGTTGAAATGGGAAATGTTTCAGACCAAGAGTTAGCCGATATGATGGTCGGACGTTCCGTATCTTTCAAGACGCAAAAAGAACCTGCTAAACCAACAACAGATGCATTAGTCATTAAAAATCTTATTGTGAAAGATAGCCGTGGTATCGAAGCGGTGAAAGGATTAGATTTAACTGTAAGACATGGTGAAGTTGTAGGGATTGCAGGGGTTGACGGAAACGGACAATCAGAACTCATTCAAGCTTTATCTGGTTTACGTGCTATCGAAAGTGGTTCGATTCAACTAGATGGAAAAGATATCACGAAGTTACCTACAAGACAACGGACTGAAGGAGGCCTTGGTCATATTCCAGAAGATCGTCATAAACATGGTCTTGTTCTTCAAATGGGACTCGATGAAAACATCGGTATACAAACATACTATAAAGAACCGTTATCGAAGAACGGTTTCTTAAATAAGAAGGCATTTGTGGACTTAGCGGAACGCTTAATCGAAGAGTTTGACGTGCGTACTCCTAGTCCAACGGTGGCAGCTGGAGCTCTTTCTGGGGGGAACCAACAAAAAGCGATTATCGCGCGTGAAATCGACCGTGACCCAAGTTTACTCATTGCAGCACAACCAACCCGTGGACTTGACGTTGGTGCGATTGAATACATTCATAAGCGTTTAATCGATCAACGAAATAAAGGTAAAGCCGTATTACTGATGAGCTTTGAATTAGATGAAATTCTAAACGTTGCGGACCGCATTGCTGTAATGTATGAAGGTCGAATCGTTGATGTGCTCGAGACAAAAGAGACAAATGAAACAGAATTAGGATTATTAATGGCTGGTTCGACCCGCGAACAAGTAAGAGCCAAGGAACAGGAGGCGTTATAAGATGAAAGGTGCAAAATACAAAAAGATTCTTATTCCAGTCCTTTCAGTTGTGCTTGGATTATTAGTCGGAGCTCTTATTATGTGGGTGTTCGGCTTTGATGTTGTTAAAGGATATTCCGCATTACTCAAAGGATCGCTTGGAAAACCATTTTATATTGGTGAAACCTTAAGACAAGCCACACCTTTAATTCTCGTAGCGCTTGGATTTGCATTTGCAAGTTACGCAGGTTTCTTCAATATCGGAGTTGCAGGGCAGGCGTTAGTCGGATGGTTTGCTTCCGTTGCAACAGGTCTCTTACTACCAGATTTACCTAAGATTATTCTATTACCATTATGTATTTTTATGGGGATGCTTGCCGGTGCTATTTGGGCAGGGATTGCTGGTTACTTAAAAGCGTACTTTAACGCGAGTGAAGTGATTGTAACGATTATGTTGAACTATACAGCACTTCATATCGTAAACTATGTGATTCGTGAAGTTTTAACAGAAAAAGCAGAAATCACAGCTTCAGTTCCAGAAGCAGCAAGCTTAAGAATGCAATTCTTGTATCAATTGACAGGAAAATCAACCTTGCATGGAGGTATCTTTATTGCGATTCTGGCTGTCTTCATTGTGTGGTTAATTATGAATAAAACAACAACTGGTTTCGAATTAAAAACAGTAGGATTAAATAAACATGCTGCAGAATATGCAGGGATGAGTGCGAAAAAGACGATTATTCTTGCGATGGTTATCTCTGGTGCCTTAGCAGGTCTTGGTGGAGTAATGGAAGGGTTAGGAACTTTCCAAAACGCATTTGCTTCAGAAAGTCTTCCAAGTATTGGATGGGACGGAATGGCGGTATCGCTTCTTGGGTTGAATAATCCAATCGGTATTCTTTTCTCTGCCTTAGTATTTGCCATTCTTCGTATCGGTGGGATTTCAATGCCACTACTAGCGAAGATTCCTACAGAAGTCGTATCTATTGTGGTGGCATTTATCATCTTCTTTGTGGGTGCGAACTACTTAATGGAAGTTATTGTTGATAAATTCCCTCATTTTGGGAAGAGAAAGGGGTAATGAGAAATGGATTTAGTAACACTTTTACAAGTAGTTGTCGGGAACATGCTCATCTACTCAACACCGCTGATTTTAACAGCTTTAGGGGGTATCTTCTCAGAACGAAGCGGGATTGTAAATATCGGTCTTGAAGGAACAATGGTGATTGGAGCCTTTGCCTCAGCCGTCTTTAACTTAGCGTTCGCATCACAATTTGGTTCATGGACGCCATGGGTTGCTCTAATTGTCGCGGCAGTTGCTGGAATGTTGTATTCAGCGATTCACGCGTTCGCAACAGTTTATCTGCGTGCAGACCATATTATTTCAGGGACAGTGTTAAACTTACTAGCACCTGCCTTAACCGTGTTCCTATGTCGCTTGATGTATAACGAAATCGGACAAACGGAAATCATTACAAACTACTTTGGTAAAACAACGATTCCAGTACTCAGTTCGATTCCAATTATCGGTAAAATCTTCTTTACAGATACATTTGTTCCGGCTTATTTAGCTATTGGTTTAGCATTTGTTTGTGCGACGGTTTTAAATAAGACAAAATTTGGATTACGATTACGTTCTGTAGGGGAACATCCTCAAGCAGCAGATACATTAGGAATTAACGTTTACCATATGCGTTTTGCAGGAGTATTAATCTCAGGGTTCTTGGCAGGTATCGGAGGAGCCATCGTTGCTCAATCGATTACACTGAACTTCTCAGCGACAACGATTGCTGGTCAAGGGTTCATTGCGATGGCTGCGATGATCTTTGGTAAGTGGAATTCAGTGAGCGTGATGCTGTCAGCATTACTCTTCGGACTCGCTCAAAGTTTAGGGGTTATCGGAAACTACATCCCAGTAATTAAAGATATTCCATCAATTGGCTTGACGATTGCTCCATATTTGATTACTATCATTGTATTGGTAGGATTCATTGGAAAATCGGAAGGACCAGCCGCTAACGGTAAGAACTACGTAAAATCTAAATAAGAATGAGAACTGCTTTTAATCTAGGTGCCATACTGTATTAAAAGCAGTTTTTTTAATGAGAAGGGGTCATAAATGAAAAAACTAGTATCTTTAATCGTTGCAATTCTTGCAATGGTTGCAATTTTATTTGGAGTAAAGAACATGCTTCAAGCAAAAGAATCTACAGAGGAAGTAGAAACTTCATCAGAACAACAGCAATTGTTCCTATTTAACTGGGGAAACTATATCGATCCAGAATTGATCAAAGAATTTGAAGCCGAAACAGGCATTCAAGTTGTCTATGAAACATTTGATTCTAATGATGCGATGGAAGCCAAATTAAAACAAGGTGGGACGCGTTATGATATCGTCTTTCCGAGTGAATCGAGCATTACAAAATTAGTGAATCAAAATTTACTTCAAAAACTCGACCATTCAAAAATTAAAGGACTAGAGAATATTTCTCCTTTCTTATTAAACAGTCCAGTGGA
>CAJZJY010000140.1 GCA_916050055.1 uncultured Streptococcus sp. | reverse complement strand
GTATGAATGAAAAATTTTATTTAGGAACCTATACAAAACGTGTTAGTAAAGGAGTCTACTCTGTAACTCTTAATAAAGAAACTGAACAACTAGAATCTCTTACATTGGAAGCAACTATCGATAATCCAACGTATCTTTCGTATTCAAAGAACGACCAATTATTATTCGCTGTTGGAAAAGGTGAAGAACATTGCGGAATTTCGGCAAACAATGCAAAAACTTCTCCAGTAGAACCATTAGCAAGTATTGAAGATCAACAAGCGGTGCCTTGCTATATTCGCTATAACGAAAAAACAGGAGACGTGCTCACCGCTAATTATCACGGAGGATTCGTGGAATTATACCACTACGACAAAAAAGACAGTGCTTTTACTTTTGTAGATAAAAAAGTCCACTCTGGATTTAGCGTTCATGCAAACCAAACTTCTCCACATGTTCACTACACTGATTACACACCAGACGAAAAATGGGTTGTAGTTTGTGACCTCGGAATTGATACTGTATTTACATACAAACGTACGGAAGAAGGCCTAGAGGAAGTTGCCCAATATAAAACAAAAGCAGGTAGCGGACCTCGCCACCTCGCCTTCCATCCAACACTTCCAATCGCTTATCTGATTTGCGAACTCGATGCGACAGTAGAAGTCCTCTCTTATAATCAAGAGAATGGAACATTTACGAACTTAGAAAAGATTGCTTTAACGACCGAAGAGCAACAAGCTTGGGGAGGTGCCATCCACATCACTCGTGATGGACGATTCCTATATGCTTCAAACCGTGGATTCGACGCGTTATACACATTCTCTGTTGATGCAATAAGCGGACTACTCACTCTAGTACAAACAATCGATAGTTATGGTTCGGTTCCTCGTGATTTCCACTTAAGTAACGATGAATCTTATATCGTTGTTGGACACCAAGAGTCAGACAACTTAACGCTATTCAAACGCGACTTAGAAACTGGTGAACTCACACTTCTTCAAAAAGATTTCTATGCACCAGAAGTAGTTTGTGTCGTACCTCAATAGATTTTGATTTAAAGTCTCTTCTTTTTTTGAAGAGACTTTCTTGTTTATTGTGGTAATCCTTACCAGAAAGCAGTATAATCGTTGTTAGCAGACTTTATAAAGGAGTGGAAAAATGCTTAATCTTATCGAGATTATTAAAACTATTATTTTAGGAATTATCGAAGGCGTTACTGAATGGCTACCAATTAGTAGTACTGGCCACTTAATTTTAGTGAACGAAATCATTCAATTAGACGTATCCGCTAAATTCCAAGAAATGTTCAACGTTGTAATTCAATTAGGTGCCATTATGGCAGTTGTCCTTGTGTATTTCAACAAATTAAACCCATTTGCTAAAAGTAAAAACCGTAAAGAGTTTATCGAAACAATTAGTCTTTGGAAAAAGGTAATTATCGGATGTATCCCTGCTGTGATTCTTGGATTCATTCTTGATGACTTTATGGATGACTACTTCAACAAACCAATCGTTATTGCATTAGCCCTAATCGTTTACGGGATTGCGTTCATCTACATCGAACGTGCGCATAAAAATGTGGAACCAAAAATTAATGACTTCAAAGAATTAGACTTCATGACAGCCATTAAAATTGGTCTTTTCCAATGTTTAGCGCTTGTACCTGGTACTAGCCGTTCTGGTTCAACAATCCTTGGTGGTTTATTAGTCGGAACAAGCCGTTCAATCGCAACTGAATTCTCATTCTTCATGGGTATTCCAATCATGTTCGGTGCGAGTGGATTAAAATTATTGAAATTCGGATTCCACTACTCATTAGCTGAATTCGTGATTCTATTAGTCGGATCTGTCGTTTCATTTGTTGTATCTCTATTCGTTATCAAGTTCTTATTGAAATACATCAAACACCACGACTTCCAAGCGTTCGGTTGGTACCGTATCGTTCTTGGGATTATCGTTCTCGGAAGCTTATTCTTCAAATAGTCAAAAAGCTGGATTTATTCCAGCTTTTTCTTTTTGCCCAATTTCAGGTATAATAGAACTATTCAATTAAGAAAGAAGGATACTATGTCACTACTCTATGTCGGAATTGGCGGTGCCATTGGAGCGATTTTACGATATTTATTATCTCAGCTTCCTCTGCAGCACTCTCTTCCCATTAAAACATTATTCATTAACTTATTAGGATCGCTTATTATTGGCTTTCTGAGTGCCAAATTTCAACAATCTCACTGGTTTGAAGGCGATCAACTTCTTTTAATCACAGGTGTTTGTGGTGGGTTTACAACCTTCTCCACATTTAGCCTAGAGTCTCTTCAAATGATTCAAAATGGAGATACTCCTCTAGCTCTCTTATATATGGCCATAAGCCTAGTTGCTGGTCTTGTATGTGTGGCATTTGGATATTTTCTAGGCCATGCTTCATTTTAAGATAGCATTTTCTAAAGAAACAGTTTACAATAGAAACAAGAACAAGAACGGAGGTCTTTTTATGACGAAAAAAGGTGTAACATTGTATTTCATGCGACATGGAGAAACCATCTTTAACCGCTACAACCGTATGCAAGGTTGGTCGGACACTCCTCTAACAAAAGAAGGACGCCTAGATGCTATTCGTTCTGGTTTGGGAATGAAAGATGTTCATTTCGACGCAGTCTATACTAGCGATTTACGAAGAACAATCGAAACTGCTCAACTCTTCCTTAGAAATCATCCAAACCGTGATAACCTCACGATTGAAATGATGCCGGAATTCCGTGAAGTATTCTTTGGAAGTCTAGAAGGAAAAGATGCCGGTGAGCTTTGGGGCGAACTATACAAGAAATTGCAACGCAATTTTGATGATTTAGGTGGACGTAATATCCAAGAAGAATTAAACGGACTAAAGGAATTAGATCCAGACCACCTTGGTGAAAACTTTATGGAGTTTTGGTTACGTGTAGAACAAGGCTTGTTAAAAGTAATCAATAAGCACCGTGATAAAAACCAAAATATCCTTATCGTGAGTCATGGAATTACGATTCGAAATATGCTTCACGAGTTAATCCCTGACTTCCAATTGTCAGAATTAATCGGAAATGCGTCTCTTAATATCGTTGAATATTCAGATGGTAAATTCCACTTAAAAGCACTCAACCAAACAAACCACTTTGTACTTCGTAAAGAAGCCAAAGAAGAACCATATGAGATGCTTCCTACAAAAATGCATGACTAATAAAGGTTTGCAAGTATAACTGAACTTTGTTACAATGAGAGTCTAGGCGTAAGTCTAGGCTTTTCTTTATACGGGGTCGTTACGGATTCGACAGGTATAGGTTGAGCTTTCAATGCATTCCGTAGGTTACGGCTACGTAAAAACGTTACAGTTAAATATAACTGACAAACAACAAACAAACACTTTAGCTTTCGCAGCTTAATAACTGCTAGCTAAGATCTGTCCGGCATCGCCCATGTGCTCGGGTCCAGGTCCTATAACCAGTGGGATACGATTCACTTTTCCGTCTGTCTAAGTGAATAAGAGATTATCAGGCTAGCTTATGATGATGCTTGTTTATCAGCTAATCGGTAGCGAAACTTAAATAGATAAACTATGAATGTAGATTTGATTGTGTCGATATACTTGGACAGGGGTTCGACTCCCCTCGGCTCCATTATTT
>CAJZJY010000139.1 GCA_916050055.1 uncultured Streptococcus sp. | reverse complement strand
CTTTATGCTTACTGAAAAACGTAGAAGAATCATTTTGGACTTATTAGAAAAGGAAGATACAGTACACCTAAGAGACTTAATGGAGGCGCTGGGTGCTTCTGAATCGACGGTTCGTCGTGACCTTTCTATATTAGAAGAGGAAGGAACATTGATTCGTGTGCATGGCGGTGCCAAACGCGTCTATTCAAAAGAGTATGAACCAACCACAAAAGAAAAGGAACGTTCAAACCGACGTGAGAAGGAATGCATCGGTCGCTATGCGGCTTCTCTTGTGACAAAAGGCGAAACAATCTACATGGATGCGGGAACGACAACGCTTCGTATGATTCCGCATTTAGAAGGAAAGGATGTCACTGTCATTACAAACGGCGTGCAACAAGCACACTTATTAGCAGACTATGGCATTAAAACGGTGCTCCTTGGTGGACAAGTTAAAACAGAAACGAGCGCGGTTGTGGGGACTCTTGCTCAAAACCAATTACGCGAGTATTTCTTCAAAAAAGCTTTCCTTGGAATGAACGGTGTCGATTTAAGCTATGGCTATACGACTCCAGACGAAGAAGAAGCAACGATTAAAAAAATTGCGATTAATAAGAGTAATCAGGCGTATGTTTTGGCCGATTCGAGCAAATTTGCTAAAGTAAGTCTCTGTAAGGTTGCGGATTTTCATCAAGTAACCATGGTCACAAACACGACGAAGGAGCAAGCCGACTTACGTTACCGTATGGCCGGGAGCATTCGTCTTGTTGAAATGGAAGCATAATAAAGGAGAGATAGCATGATTTACACGATTACGTTTAACCCAGCGATTGACCTTGTTGTTAAAGTTCCCAATTGTGAACTTGGCACATTAAACCGTTCTGTAGAAGAAAACTACGTGGCAGGTGGGAAAGGTATTAATATGTCTGTCATTTTGAAACGATTAGGTTTCGATAATACAGCAACAGGTTTCTTGGCAGGTTTCTCAGGAAACTTCATTAAAGAAGCGTTGCAAGCAGAAGGAATTCATACGAACTTCATCGAAATCGACGGTGTTACGCGTATTAATTTGAAATTAAAGAGTACCGAAGAAACGGAAATCAACGCCAATGGGCCAGTCGTATCCAAAGAAGATTTCGCTCGTTTAGTACAGTATTTTGAAACGAACTTGCAATTGGGCGATGTGGTATTTTTAGCTGGAAATGCCGGTAATGGGATGGATCACTCGGCGTACACAACGATTGCGAAATTGTGCGACGATAAAGGCGTAAAATTAGTGTTAGATACAACGAAAGATTTATTAACGAAATGTCTTCCATATCACCCATTCATTATCAAACCAAACCATCATGAGTTAGGGGAGATTTTTGGGGTGACGATTGAAACGGAAGAACAAATTGTCGATTATGCGAAAAAACTCCAAGACATGGGGGCTCGAAATGTATTAATTTCTCGTGGGGGTGATGGCGCAATGCTCCTTAGTGAAACCGGAGAAGTCTATACATCGAATGTTCCAAAAGGAAAATTAGTCAACTCAGTTGGAGCAGGAGACTCAATGCTTTCAGGCTTTATGGCGAAATTTATTGAAACCAAAGATTACGCAGCAAGCTTGAAACAAGGAGCCGCTACAGGAAGTGCGACAGCCTTCTCTGTAGGAATTGCCGAAAAATCATTTATCGAAGAATTGTTACCACAAGTAGTGGTTACAAAACTGTAAGCGTAAAGGAGTAGAAGATGAAATTATCAGATTTATTTATTAAAGAAGCGATGGACTTATCGCTTAAAACAACAACAAAATCAGAAACGTTAGCACACTTAGCAGGGAACTTTGCTAGCCTTGGTAAAGTGAGCGATGTGGATGCTTACGTTGCTGCACTTGAAGCACGTGAAGCTCAATCAACAACAGGTGTCGGTGACGAAAT
Organism: uncultured Streptococcus sp.; assembly: GCA_916050055.1. GTDB lineage: Bacteria > Bacillota > Bacilli > Lactobacillales > Aerococcaceae > Granulicatella. Next base: position 1,749 of record CAJZJY010000139.1, on the reverse strand, counting down.
TGCCATTCCTCACGCACAACACGAATCCATCACAGAAGCTGCGATTGTTTTCGGACGTAGCGAACAAGGAATCGAGTGGGAATCCTTCGACGGACAGCCTGCAAAACTCATCTTCATGATTGCAGCTCCTGCAGGTGGCGGAGGCGAGCATTTGCAAGCCTTAGCGAAACTTTCTTCAGTATTAATGAACCCTGAAGCAAAAGCAGCTCTTCTTCAAGCAGGAAGTGCGGATGAAGTCGTTGAAGTCTTCAAGAAATTCGAAGAACCTCAAGAAGAAGCAGTTGAAGAAGTAACAGAGGAAGCAACTCCTTCAAACGAAGACGTGTATGTATTAGCGGTAACAGCCTGTCCAACAGGAATCGCGCATACTTTCATGGCTGAAGAAAAATTAAAACAAGCAGGTAAAGCGGCTGGTTACAAGATTAAAGTGGAAACGAACGGACAATCAGGAATCGGCAACCGGTTAACAAAAGAAGATATCTCCCGTGCAACAGCGATTATCGTTGCAGCGGACAAACAAGTTGAAATGGCTCGTTTTGACGGTAAGCCAGTCATCATCACAAAAGTAGCGGATGGAATTAATAAAGCAGACGAATTAGTAGCACGTGCTGCGAAAGCAGACGCTCCAATTTACCATGCTGGTGAAGATGCAGGTGCAACAGACGAAAGTGTAGAGGGCGAATCATTAGGGCGTCAATTCTACAAACACTTAATGAACGGGGTATCACACATGCTACCATTCGTTGTAGCTGGTGGGATTTTAATCGCAGTTTCATTCTTCTGGGGAATTACTTCCTTTGATGTGAAAGATCCAAGTTATAATCCAATTGCTGAAGCGATTTTCCGTATGGGTAAATTAGCCTTCGCGATGATGCTTCCAATGTTAGCTGGGTTCATCGGTCAATCAATGGCGGATCGTCCAGGTTTAGTTGTTGGTTTCATGGGTGGGGTGTTTGCAAACCCTGCGGTATTAACGGACTTTGCAACAGGAGGAGTATTCGCTGAAGGGTATGTTTCTTCAGGATTCCTTGGCGCATTAGTAGCCGGTTTCTTAGCAGGCGGAATTATCGCATTCCTTAAATGGGCATTCTCATGGTTACCAAAACCATTAGAAGGATTAAAACCAATCTTCCTATTCCCAGTGTTTGGGGTATTAATCATGGGTCTTTTAATGTTATTCGTGATTAACGGACCAATGGGAGCTGTTATGAATGGTTTAATCAACTTCTTGGCAAATATTCCTCGTGAACTTGGAATCGTATTAGGATTCTTAGTCGGTGCAATGATGTCGATTGATATGGGTGGTCCAATTAATAAGGCGGCTTATGTAACAGGGACAGCCTTAGTCACAAGTGCTGGAGCAGCTGGTTCAGACGTAATGGCGGCTGTAATGGTCGGCGGTATGGTACCACCACTTGCAATCGCAATTGCAGCAACTATCAATAAAAACTTATTTACAGAAGCAGAACGTAACAGTGCGTACGTGAACTACGTAATGGGGGCAGCCTTCATTACAGAAGGAGCGATTCCTTTCGCAGCAGCTCGTCCATTACAAGTCATCCCACCATTAGCATTTGCTTCAGGTGTAGCTGGTGCCTTATCAATGGCATTTGGTCTTGTTAGCCGTGTTCCTCACGGTGGATTATTCGCAGCGTTTGTTAACGGGGTATCAAATCCATTAGTATTCATTGCCATCTGGATTTTCTGTGGTGTCATCGGAGCGTTATTGTTAAACGTGACACTTTCTAA
>CAJZJY010000138.1 GCA_916050055.1 uncultured Streptococcus sp. | reverse complement strand
AGTAGCGCCAACTTTTGCCTATGCGCAGGAGATTAGTCAACCTACAACAGTAGAGACAAGTAATACAGAAACTAGTGAAACACCAGCAGTTGAAACTACGGTGAGTACAGAAAATACTACTTCTGAAGCAAACGAAGCCGCAGCTACAGGTGCTTTAGGGGTAAATGCACAAATCGGTCAAGTAAAAGTAACTGCCACAAACTCAACAGGTAGTGACGAACAATATACAACAAAAAATCGTCAAGGGGATGTTCAATTAGACGGCTCTTTAGTGAGTGAATCTATTGTTGGCGGCTATATTGAGTTTACCTATCCTACAGAATATATCGAGAAATTTACAGTTGCGACTGGTGGCCCAGTGAAGAGCGTAGATAATTCGACACCAGGTCTATTAAAAGTATACTTGTCAGACATTACGCAAACAACCACAGCAAGTTTTCCTTTTACATTTAAATTTAAAGACCGTGTAACTCCAGAGGGATATACATTCTCTCCGAAAATCGTGTTAAAAGATAGTACTGGAAACACATTAAAGGAAGTAACGGATTCATTAATTTATAAAGTAAAAGTCGATAAACAGTCATTGTTTAAATATAACGGCACAAATACTACACAAGCGTATACTATTGATAACCGTGAAATTTATGGTGGGAAGGCAACGGGGGAAGCAATTACAAAAGCCTCAGATGTTACTTTCCAATTTAGTTTATCAACGAATACTTTAGGTGGTGGACAAACTCAAAACTGGGGAAATGGAAAAGCACAGACACGTGCTGCAAAAACAATTACAATTACCGACACATTACCAACATATGAAAAAGCTGACGGGACTACAGGAACAGCTGTCTTTGATCCTGCAAAAAATCCAGGATGGACATTAAATGCAGATGGTACTGTTAGTAAAACTATTACTGGTAGCGACACTCTAAATGACACAAATAGTGAAGTGGAACTTGCTTTACGCGAGGAGAGACTTGTTTTAAGTTTTCCAAATGCTAAAACAAAAACGAACATTGTTAATAACGCAAAAACAGAATTGACGTTTATTCAACACGGAGAATCAGAACCAAAATTAACAGTTAGCGATGATATTCAATTTAAACTCATTGGACAATTGATTAGTGATTCTTCTTTCCGTAAATCTAATAACGATAAACAAACTTTAAACGTTGATGCTGGTGCTCCAGATACATCTGTAGCGACATGGATTCTTGGGTTTACGAATACTTCTCCAAGTACAATTTCTGAATTAACATTAGTTGATGAAGACTTAGATGAAAGAATGTATTTCTACTCAGTCGGTTCTCCATTTTCCAATGCACCATTTGATATGGATGTATATGGGGTAAAAGCAGATGGTACCGAAGTGAAATTAGGAAGTATTGCTAAAGGTAGTAAACAAATTGTGATTGTAGACGAAGATGCCTATAATAAAGTCACAAATCAAGCAAAACAAATTTATGCAGGAACTTTAAAGAAAGACGCCTATCAAAAAGTAAATCGTACTTATGACAGTATAAAAATAAAGCTTCAAGATGGGAAAGTTCTTCAAGCAGGAGAAATTACATCTACATTTATCCAAACGAAATTATTAAATCCATTTGACGAAACTGAACGTAAAGAACCTGTTAGATACAATAATAGTATGCATGCAGAAGGTTTAGTGGATGGCTATGGGGAAGACGGAAAATTCTCTACAAACAAGAGTGAATCATACGAAGATGTAAAAGTGAAAGAAGAAGAAATTCGTATTTCTAAGATTACTCGTTCAAATCCTACAGGTGATTTAGGAGAAGTTGTTGAATATAGTGTTACTGCTGATTTTAGTAACTTATCAGTCAACCGTCGTGTAAATGGAGCTCAAGTGATTGATGTCTTACCTGAGGGAATCACTTATGAAGGGTACTATATTGATAAAAAAGAGCATAGAAACATGGTGAAGGGTGAACCAAGAGTCGTTGAAAATTACAATGGAAGCGGTCGTCAAGCGGTAATATTTGAGTTAAAAGATCTTGATTTCTACAATGACCAAACGATTGGTCGTGACTTTACAGCAATTGTTTCAGCAACAATTACGAAAGAGGCAATGCCAACAGCAGTTCAAACGGCGGATGATTATAAGAAAAATACAGATAATCATGTGTTCTTAGTTGCTAAAGAATTCAGTCCATTAGCAAGTAATGTAACGTCTCAAACAATGTTAGACAATGTGTTTAAGATTAAGACACCAGATGGAAAAGTTCCAGATAAAATTGTAGCAGCAAAATCTTCTACGATTGTAAACTTACCGACTGAAATTCGTTCTGAGAAATTTATTTCGACAAAAGATGGAAGTTGGACACAAAACTTGGTTCAACAGAACTATGGTCAAGAGTATAAATATCAGTTGCAAACGAAAAACTACAGTACTTACGATATCGAAACATTTACGTTGTATGATCGTTTTCCGTACGCAGGAGATCAAAATGGTTCTGGATTCACTCCGGTTCTCACAAAAGCTTTAAACGTTGAAAGTAAATATACCGTTTATTATCATACGTCAACAAGCTTGCCAAATTCTCCATATGATGCAACGCAAGCTAGCGGATGGGTAACAGCTGATCAAGTATCTGATTTTACAAAAGTAACAGCTATCAAGATTGTTTTAAATACTGGTGGTAAGATTATTCCTGGAGAAGTAGTGAACTTCCTAGTGGATATGAAAACTCCGGAATATACTGATGGCGCAACAGATACATTAACAGCAACGAATGTATTTTATACAAACCGTAATGCTGAAAATCCATCTGTTTTTGGTGAAACAAATACTGTCACAAATCATTTGCCACAATACATTCCAGTTGCCAAAATTTGGAATGGGGAAAAAGATGCTTCTATTTCAAGTATTAAAGTAGAACTAAGCCGTGCAAGTAATCCGGATGTTGTCCTTGCAACAATGGTCTTAAATGATGCCAACGAGTGGGAAGGTGTCTTTAAACTTACTATAGACGGGAAGACACTTGATCCAACAGTAACTGATTATCAAGTGAAAGAAGTCATCGATGAAAATTACGGTAAAGATTATGATACAATCATTACTGGCAAAGCCGCTCAAAAAGAAGGATTTACAATCACAAATACACGTAAAGCGACAACTCATTCTGTTGAAAAAAAATGGGAAGATAATGACAATAAACTAGGCTTACGTAAAGCGATTAAAGTTCAATTGAAACAAAATGGTGAAAACTATGGTGAAGCCATTGAATTGTCAGAGGCGAATAAATGGAAATACACATTCAAAGAATTGCCTGAGTCTAATAATGGTGTCGCTTATGAGTACACAGTTGAAGAAGTGGATATTCCAGAAGGATATACGCATGAAGTGACAACAGAAGGGACAAACTCTGTGATTACGAACCGTATTATTTCAGGAGTTAAGCAAGATCTAATCTTCAAGAAAGAATTAGAAGGTCGTGATTTAGTAGAGGGAGAATTCACATTTAATCTATTAGATGAAAATGGAAATGTTATTCTAACGGCCAAGAATGCTGCTGATGGAACTATTACGTTTAAAGATGTGGAGTTTGAAAAGGCTGGAACTTACAATTATTCAGTAGTAGAGGTTAGTGGTGATGATGCGCAAATCACTTACGATAAGAGCGTTAAAAAGGTATCA
>CAJZJY010000137.1 GCA_916050055.1 uncultured Streptococcus sp. | reverse complement strand
TCGCTTAGACGTTGGTCGCCATTTTCGTCGAAGAACGCATTGTTTCCGTCTTTATCAAATAAAGATAAGTTGAAATGCATTCCGCTACCAGCAATTCCGAATACTGGTTTTGGCATAAATGTCGCATGTAATCCATGTTTACGTGCAATGGTTTTTACAACCAATTTGAATGTTTGTATGTTATCGCAAGCCGCTACCGCATCTGAGTATTTCCAGTCGATTTCGTGTTGCCCTGGAGCTACTTCGTGGTGACTTGCTTCAATATCGAAGCCAATTTTTTCTAATTCAAGAACGATTTCACGACGGCATTCTTCCCCAAGGTCAATTGGAGCTAAGTCGAAGTAACTACCTTGGTCGTTTCCTTCAAGCGTTGGTTCGCCGTTTTCGTCCAATTTGAATAAGAAGAACTCTGGCTCTGGTCCTAAGTTGAAGTTTGAGAAACCTAATTCTTTCATTTCGTTTAACACACGTTTTAAGTTTGAACGTGGGTCTCCCGCAAATGGCGTTCCGTCTGGTTTGTAAACATCACAGATTAAACGTGCGATTGTGCCGTGTTTGCTGCTCCATGGGAAAACCACCCAAGTTGAAAGATCTGGATATAAGTACATATCACTTTCTTCGATACGAACGAATCCTTCAATTGAAGAACCATCGAACATCATTTTATTGGCCAACACTTTATCTAATTGCGTAATTGGCACTTCCACATTTTTAATCGTTCCTAGGATATCCGTGAAAATCAATCGTAAGTAACGAACATCTTTCTCTTCTACCTGTCTTCTAATCTCTTCATGTGTAATCATTGGTTTCCTCCTATAAGTTCCATTTTTCTCCGCCAGAGTAGCGGCTAATATGCATAATCTCGTCGTAGAAGATTCGTCGGACATCCTCATCCGTCAGCGCCTCTTTTACGCTTTCCTTCGATACTGGATTTGTATTCTTATTGAAAATCTTCTGAATGGCCATAATGGTTAATCCATCGGCCAAATAATCTTTAATTTCCAATAAGCGATCGACATCATTCAATGAATACATGCGGCGGTTCGTCTCAGAGCGTTCTGGGATAACCAAGCGCTGTTCTTCATAATAGCGAATTTGTCGTGCTGATAAATCGGTCAGCTTCATGACTGTTCCGATTGGAAAGACGGCTAGTGAACGTCGTAATTCCTTTTCACCCATCTGCCTTCCTCCTTTATAGGGTTATTGTAAATAAAAGTTTCATCTTTTGTCAAAACTGCCCTTACCTCTTATGTTAGATAATATAACATGAAAACGGGGTATTGTCTCAGTTAAGCTTTCGATAGCTGAGATAATACCCCGTCTTATGGTTTTGTGTGCTGTAGTTTTTGTTATTTTTTTGAGAACTTTTGTTACATTTTGGACTCCTGATTGTCGTCTAACGTTTGAACGGTCTCATCGCATTCTTATTTTGGTGGAATCACCCCTTTCTGTCTAAACAACTTTTTAACTTCTTTAATTTTCTTTACTCCATAGTGTTCCACCTCACTTGTTAAAGTACTAATCTCAAATTCATCATTCGATTTCATATTTTGGTGGACTCACCCCTTTCACGGTCCCTTAGAATTCTTATCGGCCTTATCTACCTCCTGGTCTACCGCCTTGGCCAGGTTGTCCGCCTGGTCCTCCTTGCCCAGGTTGTCCGCCACCAGGGCCACCTTGTCCAGGTCTACCACTAGTATTAGCTGCTTGCTTAGAAGCTGTTGCTGTTGTTGAGTTTGAACCAACTTTAATCGTATATTTTTCTCCCTCTTTAATCTCTGGGCTACTAATTAATACCGTCGAGAATGACTTAGAAGCTTTTAGACTTGCGACTGTTTTACCAGAAGAGTCAACCACTTCAACGGTTGTTCCAGCCGTTCCTTGAACACTTGCCATTAGGAAAGCTTGGCTAGAGTCGCTACCAAATCCCATTGTCATTTCTCCATTATCGACAAAGAGGACTGTACCACCGTTTAGTTTTCCATTGTCGTCATAGTCAAGAGCTGCGTTGGCGCCTCTTGTTGGGCCATTGACAACGACTGTTCCGCCGTTAATCTCGATAGACCCATTCGCATCCAATCCGTCCCCTTCAGCATCAACGGTTAATGTTCCGCCGTCGATGACAATCTTCGCTTCGCCTGCTTGATCCAAGTTTTTCACATTTGCAGCTTCGGCTTTTACGGTCTTCGTTTGTTGCCCTGGACCTTGTCCTTCAGAAGATTCTAACGTCCAGTCTTTTGCATTCAATCCATCATCAGAAGATTTCACTGTGACAGTTCCACCGACTTGATGAATCAATCGAGCCTCAAGACCTTCTTCACTCTTTTGTACATCGATAGTTGCACCTTCGTCGATGAGCATTGTATTCGAAGCGTTGATACCATCATCTCCTGCATTTACAGTGATGGTCGTATTGGTTAAGTAAATATTTCCTAACAATACATCATCTTCATTGTCTGAGTGAATACCATCTTCATCGGCTGATAAGTTCAATGTCGCGCCCGACACGTTCACGAAGTCGTTGGCTGCAACCCCGTGTTTTTTCGCGGTTGTTGTAACTGTCGCATCCACGATACGAATGCCGTCTTTTGATTTAATGGCATTGCTTGCTGCACCTGTTACCGTTAATGAACCTTTACCGTTAATCGTCAAGTCGCTATCGGAGTAAATCGCACCTTTAACCGTTGATGTTGATTCATCGGCCACTTCATTTTTCGTTCCATCGGCTAGCGTTAAAATCACTTTCTTAGCTGTATCAACAAGTAATGGAGCTTCCGTATTCTTTAAAGTCGCATTTTTAAAGACGATTTGTACTTCATCTTCCTTGCCTGCTGCAACTTTCAATTGAACGCTTGTCGCCGTTCCTTCGACGATATACGTTCCAGCTTTTGTAATTTCTACTGTACTTCCACTGACCGTTACGCCATCCCCTGAAACAGTAGCCGTCGTTCCTTGAAGTGAAATTTTTGAAGCCTTACTTTCGTCGTAAGTCGCTGTTAAGTCGCTTGCTTCAAAATAAGAAGCCGTCTGCGTAGTTGAAGTTGTAGATGTCTTTGTTGTTGTTTGAGTGTTTGCGTCGGCTTGGCTTAATACACTTTGCGATCCGCAAGCGGCCAACCCTAGAGAGATAAATAATGTTGTCGTCAATAACCATTGTCTTTTCTTTTCCATCTCGTTCTCCTCGATTCCTTTTCTTGATGGTTTTAGTATATGTAGCGAACTTAAAATGAACTTAAAACAAAAATGACCCATGGACATTTTATCCATGAGTCATTTCGTTATTTCGTTTGTTCTGTCATTCCGCGTTTTAGTGCAACTTCTTTACTCTTAGAGAATGATGCGTGATCTCCGTCTTCTGTTAAGAAACCACTTTGAACAAGACCTGTAAAGAAGTAGTTGTTACTTTCTTTAAGTTTTGAAAACTTATATTTCGTTAAGTCGATTTCAACTGATGAGATAAGTTTGCCATCTTTTTCTGTCAGTGAAGTCACAACTCCATCAATTCCTTTAATCTCTTCAAAGAGTTTTTCGTTATCCTTACGAGCCTCAGTGTGTTCAGCAGGTTCATTCGTTTCGAGCTTAATCTTTGTCACGGTATCAGTCTTTTTATCATACGTATAAACTAAAGTTACTTCCGTATCGCCTGATTTTTGAGTGAAAGTCGCAGTTTCTTGAGAACTACAACCTACTAATAGA
>CAJZJY010000136.1 GCA_916050055.1 uncultured Streptococcus sp. | reverse complement strand
GTGACCACCTGCGTAATAAATCGCAATATATTCCTCTGGATGAATTTCTGTCGGCTTCAACGAATTCGTAAGAGCTCGTTCTTTAAACGCTTCATCTTCGTATAACGCTTGAACGTCATCGTTAAAGAATTGCTTTTCAAGACTTCTTGGGTCAATAGGGACTCTTCCACCTTTTGGACTAATATAGTCCACTTCATATCCAAATTTGGATACTTCTTGAACAAATTCTGTTGCTTCTGATAACCACAATCCTGTTTTTTCAGATGTATTACCGTAAGTTTCTTGATTCGTCAATACTACTAATATTTTTTTCATTTTAAATTCCTACCATTTCTAAATAAAGGCGGTGCGAATAACTATCCGTCATCCCTGATATGAAGTCCGTCGCTAATAGAAGGCGTAAGTATAATTTTTCAACTTCGCTCTTTCCTTCTGCAAAATAATGATAAGAACGTTTTTGGCTTTCAGAAATAATGCCAATCTTCTTCAACTCTACATAGTCTAACTGGCGATTCGTATCATACGACACGAGAGAAGGCACAAAGCTGTCTAATAAATAAGTAAGGGTTGTGTATCCGGCAATCTCTAATCTCAAGATTCCTTTATTATCGTAGATTCGTTCTTCGGAAAGTCTGCGAAGAATCACATATAAATCTTCTGCCCAAGAATTTTTAAATAAGTCTTGGTTAAACGTCCCTGCCATAATCTCATCGTAATGATTCACAAAATTATGACGTGCACCATCGATTAATTTATCACGTAGATCCACAAAGAATCGGTTAACACTGAAGACTTTCTCGTCGATGGTTGTTAACACTTCTCGTGTATGAACGGAATGTGGAGCGTTATAAGCATCTGTACTCAAGTTCTCTAGTAAGAACTCTCGCATATCTCTAAACGAGATCACACCTTTACCAATCGCATCTTCCATATCCGCCACTAGATACGCAATATCGTCTGCAGCTTCTAGGATGAAAGTCAATGGATGACGACTCGTTCCAGCTCCTGTAATCTCCGTTACTGTTTTAAAAGCTTTTTCTTCGGCAAAGAAATACCCTACTTTTTTAGAAGTAATCTCTTCTGTTTTCTTATGAGAAGATGGATACGTATATTTTAGAATCGTATTAAGCGTTGCGGCAGTTAAATCTAACCCATCAAATTCACCTTTGAAATCATGCAGCTTCGATACAATACGAAGTGATTGTGCATTCCCTTCAAAGCGATAAAAATCATAGACATAAGGACTCGCTAGAAATTCATCTGCCACATCACTTCTCTCTTTCAAGAGACTTGGCAGATTTTTCTTAAACCATTGTCGAATGATGTCTTCCCCAAAATGACCATAAGGAGGGTTCCCAAGGTCATGAACGAGACAGGCACATTCAACAATTTTCAATACATCTTCTTGTCGAGCAATCATTTCCGCTTTACTGCTGTCCTGTTTCTTTTCTACTTCCTCTTGCAATAAAATAACAATTTCCTTCGCTAGAGAACGTGCAACCATCGCCACTTCTAACGAGTGCGTTAGTCGCGTATGAATAAAATCAAGACGTTCCAGCGGAAACACTTGTGTCTTATCCTGTAATCTTCGAAACGAAGGACTCGTCACAATTCGTTTGTAATCGTCGTCGAACTCGTTGCGATGTGTTGCTTCTTTACCAGATAGACGTTTTGTTGAAAGCAATTTAGACCATTCCATAAATCCTACCCCTTCCGTATTTCAAACTATTATACCAGAAGTTCGTCCGTCTTTGGAATCTTGCGCATTTGATGGATATAAACAGCAATACAAATGATAAAGCAGATAAAGTCGGAAATTGGACCTGCGAAAATCAATCCGTCTACTCCAAAACTGGTTGCAAGAAGAATCATCACTGGCAACAAAACAAACATTTGTCGCGTTAAAGAAAGAATCGCTCCTAATTTTGCTTTCCCGATTGCTGGGAAGAAGGTTGTCACAATTATGGTAGTCCCATTAATAAACGTAAAGAATAAGAATGCTCTTGCATATCTCACTCCAAATTCATAATAAAGAGCATCCCCACTTCCAAACATTTGAATGAGTTGAAGCGGAAAGCCTTCAAATAGAATCCATAAAACCGTCGATAAGATGAGGGTTACTTTCAGTAGCAAATTCATCGTTTCATGCACACGTGAATATTTCTTCGCGCCATAGTTAAACCCTAAAATCGGTTGTGCTCCTTGATTCAACCCAATTACAACTGCAATGAATATAACGAAGATTTTGCTCACGACTCCCCCAACCGCAATCGGGATATCACTACCGTAAACGGATTGTGCTCCATATGTACGTAAAAGATTATTCGATACAATTTGTACGACGGTCGCAGAAATTTGGAAAATGAACGATGTTAACCCAAGAGATGCAATCACTTTTACATCCTCAAACGACAACTTAAAGTCGCTACGCTCAAAGCGAACGGATCTAAATCTTGGTATATACGCGAGTAATACGATTGCTGAAACAATTTGACTAATCACCGTTGCCCACGCAGCTCCTGCAATCCCCATATTAAACCCAAAGATAAATAATGGATCTAGGATTGTGTTGAGTAGAGCTCCCACAATAATGGCCATCATCGAGTAAGTGGCCCTACCATCTGCACGAACTAATGGATTAAAACCAATCGAAATCATGAAGAACGGAATCCCAAAAGCTGTAATTCCTGCATACTCACTGGCGTACCCTAAAATCTGATCAGTAGCACCAAATAAGTTCAATAATGGTTGTAAGAACAATAGAACCACACTCATAATCATTAACCCAGCTGTCACCAACAACACCACTGCAGTCCCAGCAACTTCACGAGCATGCTTGTCCTCTTTTCGGCCCAGCGCCAAGTTAAAGTTTGACGCGGCACCAATTCCTACCATTAAACCAATCGCCATACAGATGGTTGTAATTGGAAAAGCAATATTTGTAGCTGCATTCCCAAGATACCCTACCCCTTGTCCAATAAAAATTTGGTCAACGATATTATAGAGTGCGTTCACCACATTCGCAATAATAGCAGGAATCGCCATCTTTCTAAGAAGAGTTCCAATCTTTTCTATACCTAATGGATTTTGTTTTTCTTCAACTATCATTTAAACGCTCCTTCTCAATAAATTATATAAACGCATAAAAAAAGTCCCTCCACACGCGGAGAGATCTACCAATACATTTATCTTAACTTTGCAATCTGATTTTGTCAAACATCCACTCCCACTATTTCAGCACTCACCTCACCATGGACAGCACCAGCGGACGCTCCAATTTTAGCGATAACTAATTTCTTGAAAGACTCGTCTTTTTTATCCGCATTTTGATTTATGGCGGTCTAAAAAAGATAGCTCATCTTATAAAATATACGAATAGATTTTTAATGCTTCGTTTTCGAGAATCATGCGGATTCTATAAAAGCAGTAATAGGGAATCATATCAAAACGAATTAACGGGAGTTAGGAATTCATTCCTTACTCCCGTTTTTGAGGCTTTGAAGGTGCAAGACCAAGGCTTGCATCGGTATCCCATTACAGCTTTTATGAAGACATCCGCATCGATTCGAAAGAACGAATCCCCCATTAATTGCACTCTTACTCGTATCCTTTTATAAGAATCATCCAATCCTTCTCAAACCACATACCGTCATAAATCAAAACCTTCGGTTTTATACTAAAGCACAAAAAAGACTCGTATTGCTACGAGCCTTTGAAAAATTAGTCTTCAAGCG
>CAJZJY010000135.1 GCA_916050055.1 uncultured Streptococcus sp. | reverse complement strand
CAACAATTAGTTGCTTAATCCCTTCCTAAAATTCTTCATCAACACTATTTGACAAAGAGCCCAAAAAAGAAGCAATCCCTAAGGACTGCTTCTGTTATTCATTCTTAATCTAAGAAGTCTTTTAATTGTTTAGAACGGCTTGGATGGCGTAATTTACGTAATGCTTTCGCCTCAATTTGACGAATACGTTCACGAGTTACCCCGAATACTTGCCCTACTTGTTCTAATGTACGGATTTCACCGTTTTTATCAAGACCGAAACGTAAACGCAGAACGTTCTCTTCACGGTCTGTTAATTGTTCAAGAACTTCATCAAGTTGTTCTTTCAACAATGCGTATGCTGTGTGATCAGCTGGGCTTGTTGCGTTGTCATCTTCGATGAAATCACCTAAATGTGAATCGTCCTCTTCCCCGATTGGAGTTTCAAGAGACACTGGTTCTTGAGCAATTTTTAGAATTTCACGAACTTTTTCAGTTGGTAAGTCCATTTCTGCACCGATTTCTTCCGGTGTAGGTTCGCGTCCTAAATCTTGTAATAGTTGTCTTTGAACACGTACTAATTTGTTGATTGTCTCAACCATATGTACTGGAATACGAATCGTACGCGCTTGGTCAGCAATGGCACGAGTGATTGCTTGACGAATCCACCATGTGGCATAAGTAGAGAATTTGAATCCTTTTGTATGGTCAAATTTCTCAACAGCTTTCATTAAGCCCATGTTCCCTTCTTGAATTAAATCCAAGAACTGCATTCCACGTCCTACATAACGTTTCGCAATAGATACTACTAAACGAAGGTTGGCTTCCGCTAACTCTTGTTTTGCTTCAGTATCTCCTTCTTGAATACGGAGCGCTAAGGCGACCTCTTCATCTGCACTAAGTAGTGGAACTCGTCCGATTTCTTTTAAATACATACGAACGGAGTCATTAATCTTCGTATTTGAAGATAAGGCAGTATCATCTTCAACAACAGCTGTCTCAGATTCGCGTTGGCTTTCTGATGACAATTGTTGGCTTGTTGGTTCACCGTTAGCATCTACAACACTAACTCCTGCATCCTCAAACTTTTGAATTAATTTATCCATTCCTTCCGCATCCAACTCAAATGGGATTGCGATTTGCGCAGATAAATCATCGTATAGAATTTGACCGAATAATTTTCGTTCTGCAAGAAGCGTTGAAGTTGCTTCATTCAGTGTTTGACCTTTTTCATTTTTTTGAACTGTCATTCACCATTCCTCCATTCTATCTTTTCCTTAATTGGCGTTGAATCTCCATGATTTCCACCATCAATTTCTTTCTGGCTTCATCATCGTTCATAAGAGCAGCTCGATTCAACTCTTCCTTTTTTTGTGCTAACTGCTCTTTTAGACTATTCTTTTGTGAAAGTACATATACTAAATCTTGAATCTCTTGTTCCGTACATTCTGGAGGAAACTGACCTAGTTCAATTTCAGATACCAGATTTCTATTCATGAAATCTTTATCGTTTAAAAACAACATAAATTCTTGAACATCAAATTCCTCTTCTTCATTTCGAAACGCCTGAATATGTAAATATAATTGCTCATATAATGCGTCTGGAAACGAGAATTCTGGATTAATACGATTCAGATATGTCCAAGCTTCATTATGATGCATCAAGCGGTACATTAAATGCCTTTGAATGCCTTCATTCTTGATAAACGGTCTATTCATTACTGGCGCTTGTGTTTCTACGCTTGGTACAGGTGGCGCTTGGAAATTCTGCGAAGTTTGAACTTGCTTTTGTTTTACTTGATTTTGAATCGTTGTGTAATCAAGATTAAATTCATCCGCAAGAGACTTCATCGCAAGATTCTTTTCGACATCATTTGTGAGTTTCGCTAGTTCAATAATCATCTCTTCGATATACTGAATCTTTTGACTCTCAACTTGTAACTGATATTTCTTAGAAAGGAATCTCTTTTTAAATTGATAGATGGTTTCTTGCCCGTGTTCAACTAAATCGATAAACGCTTGGGGTCCACGTTGTTTAATAAACTCATCTGGATCCAGTCCATTATCAAATGGAATAATTCCAATCGTAAAAGCATTCGTGGATTGAATCATTTCAATTGCACGGTTTGTTGCCTCCAAACCTGCTCTATCACCATCATAAGCAATCAAAATCGTATCCGTCACATGACGAAGCTTTTGAATTTGCTCTGGTGTCAGAGACGTTCCCATTGAGGCTACTCCTAGTTGAACTCCCGCTTGCCAAGCAGAAATAACATCCATATATCCTTCAAAAAGGATAACTTTATTTTCTTTACGAATATTCTTCTTTGCTAAATCAAAGTTAAATATAAAATTTCTCTTCGCAAAGAGCGGCGTTTCAGGACTATTTAAATATTTAGCCTGGGAAGCGAACTCATCCGAATAACCTGGCAACACACGTCCAGAAAATCCGACAATTTGTCCATGTTCATTACGGAGAGGAATCATAATTCGCTGATTAAAACGATCAAAGAATCCAGTTTGACTTTCAACGAAAAGACCAGTCGCTTCCATTTCTTGTTCTGTTAGCTCTAAATCTTGTAAGAGCTGTGTCAGCTGCGTGCGGTCTTTTAATGAGAAACCAAATCCAAATTCTTTTAACGTATCAATCGTATAACCACGATCCGTTAAGTAATGAAGTGCTTCTTGTCCACCTTTTGTATTAAATAGGACGTGCGAGTAAAACTCACTCGCTTTTTCATGTGCCACAAACAACTTTCTCTCTTTTTGAGGAATTGCTTGTTGACTAGAAGGAATTTCTACATCGAGAGGAATATGTGCAAGTTCTGCTACCCTAACAACCGATTCTGGAAAAGATAAACTTTCCAATTCCTGCATGAAGTTAAAAACATTTCCTCCGCGTCCACAACTAAAACAGTGAAATAACTGTTTTTCTTCTGTGACGGTGAATGAAGGTGTTCTTTCATCATGAAAAGGACAACGGCCAAAGAGGCTCTTTCCTTGCTTTCTCAATTGAACAAACTGTCCTACAATATCGAGAATATTCACTTGCGATTGTATACTTTGAATCGTTTCTTTTGATAATCGTTGACTCATAAAAAAAACTCCCTCCATACACTACGCCTAATGATACAGCATATAATATATCACAATTCGCGATTTAATGCAATGGAGCAAGTTTTATTTTCCTTACAAGTGGCTTCATTTTTTTAAAACAAAACAAGTGATACCGTATACGGTATCACTTGTTATTCTAGTCGGCAATAAATTGTTCAATCCACGCCCAAGCTTTCTCTACTCCTTCACCTGTTTCAGATGAGAATGTTAAGAAAAGCTCTTCTGGTGGTTTGCCAAATGCTTTTCGAATCACGCTTACGTGCTTATTCCATTTTCCACGAGGGATCTTATCACATTTCGTCATCACAATTCGATATGGAATATTGTAATACTCTAAAAATTCACGCATTTGAACATCTTCTTGACTTGGTTCATGTCTAAAGTCTACTAAGATAAGCACTAAACGAAGTGGCTCTCGAGTCGTAATATACTCCTCAATCATCTTCCCCCACTTTTCACGTTCTTTCTTAGATACTTTGGCATATCCGTATCCTGGCACATCTACAAAATAGAACTGCTCATTAATATGATAAAAGTTCAATGTTTGTGTTTTACCAGGTTTACTTGAGGTACGGGCTAGGCTTTTTCGTTGAATCAACTTATTAATAAAAGAAGATTTTCCAACATTAGAACGACCTG
>CAJZJY010000134.1 GCA_916050055.1 uncultured Streptococcus sp. | reverse complement strand
TCCACCATATGATTTTGAGCCATTACTCCTCCACCAAATACGATTTTTTCAGGACGGAAAGTTAGTGTTGCTTGAATGGCTGCTTGCGCGATATAACTCGCTTGAATATCCCAAACATCACTTGAAATATCAATATGTTCCCCTCGCACTCCAGTACGTGCTTCTAAACTTGGACCAGCAGCAAGACCTTCAAGACAACCTTTATGGAATGGACAAACACCATCGAAGTTATTAGCGACGTCGATTGGATGTTTACACACATACACATGTCCCATCTCAGGGTGACTAGTGCCTCCAATAAATTCACCACGTTGAATCACACCCGCGCCAATTCCAGTACCGATTGTGTAATACACAAGTGTTTCAATGTTTTCTCCACGATTGTTACGAGCATATACTTCTCCATACGCAGAACTGTTCACATCAGTTGTGAAATAGATAGGCACATCTAGTCTTTTCTTTAATGTCCCAACCACATCCACATTGGACCAATTTGGTTTTGGCGTTGTTGTAATGTATCCGTAAGTCTTAGATTTTGGATCCACATCAATTGGTCCAAACGACCCAATTCCAATTGCTTTTAGATTTTTGAATTTAGCAAAAAAATCTGCAGTCTTTTTTAATGTCTCTTTTGGAGTGGTTGTCGGAAATTGAAGTTCCTCGACTGTGTTAAATTCTTCATCCGCTACTGCACAAATAAACTTTGTACCCCCAGCTTCTAAGCTTCCATATAAGTTTGTCATAAGCCTTTAGCTCCTCAGTTATTTTTTATTATTGTATCATATTTCACTCTAAAAAAAGAAGACGAATCCTGTAATAAAATTCGTCTTCTCGAAAAATTATACATGTAATTCTAATACTCGTGTTTTATTTGTAACAGAACCTGTTGCAATTAGAGTTACTTCTGCATAATCCATTGTGTTTGTGATAATGACCATTGTTGTGTCATCTAGACCATTCGCAGCAATCGCTTCAGAATCGAATGTTCCGATAACATCTCCTGCTTTCACACGGTCTCCTTGAGATACTTTAGCTTCAAATCCTTCACCATTCATCGAAACAGTATCGATTCCAACGTGAATAAGAATTTCAGCTCCGTTGTCTGTTTTTAATCCATAGGCGTGGCCTGTTGGAAACGCAATTGCGATTTCAGCATCTGCTGGTGCGTATACAACCCCTTTAGATGGTTTCACTGCAATCCCTTGACCCATTACTCCACTAGAAAATACTGGATCGTTCACTTCGTTTAAAGCCACAACTTCACCTACGATTGGTGAACGTAATTTTTCATCAGCACGTTCAGTCGTTGCTACAACAGGTTCTTCCTCTTGAGCTTCTTGTGAAGAAGGTCCTTCTGCTTCAACAGGTGTATCTAACATTGAATCGTCGTAACCGAATAAATAAGTAAACGTAAATCCTAATGCAAATGATACTGCAACCATGAATAAGTATTGTGGTAATTGTCCATTTCCGACATATAGCATTGAACCAGGAATGATTGTAATACCGTTACTTGTACCTGCTAATCCAAGTAAGGCTGAAAGTGCTCCACCTAACGCACCGGCTAGCAATGAAAGTACGAATGGTTTACGGAATCGTAAGTTCACCCCGAAGATAACAGGTTCAGTAATTCCTAGAAAAGCTGATAAAGCCGCTGGGAATGTTAATGCTTTTAATTTTGGACTCTTCGTTTTAACGCCAATGGCAACAGCTGCAGCTCCTTGAGCCGTCATTGCTGCTGTAATAATAGCGTTAAATGCATTTTGCCCAGTAGCTGACAATAAGTTAATTTCTAATAAGTTGAAGATATGGTGAACCCCAGATACAACGATTAATTGATGGGTACCACCGATAATGAGTCCACCAAGACCAAATGGTAAATACAAAACAGTTGTTGTAAGTGAAAGAATCACTTTTTCAACTTGATGGAAAATTGGTCCTAATACAAATAGCCCTAAAATTGACATTACAAATAATGTGATAAATGGCGTTACTAATAAATCCAATACTTCTGGCACATATTTTCTGACCCATTTTTCAAAATTAGCACCAACAACCCCGATGATAAACGCTGGTAATACAGACCCTTGTAATCCAACAACATCCACAAGACCAAAGAATTTGATAGGAACAATTTCCCCACCTTGAGCAACCTCCCAAGCGTTAGGAAGAGAACCAGAAATCAACATCAGACCGAGTACAATCCCGATAGTTTGATTTCCGCCAAAAACTTTAAATGTAGACCAAACCACTAAGGCTGGCAACGCAATAAAGGCCGTATCTGTTAATATTTTAGAATAGATTAAAAAGTCAGACGGTAATACAACACCAAAAGCCTCTAATAATCCACGAAGCCCCATAAAAAGACCTGTTGCAACAATCGCTGGAATAATTGGAACAAATACATCCCCGAATGTACGAACAGCACGTTGGAACCAGTTCCCTTGTTTTGCTGCTTCGGCTTTCATTTCGCTAGTTGTTGAAGTTGGTAATCCTAGAGATACTACTTCATCATAAATGCGGTTAACCGTTCCTGTCCCAAAAATGATTTGGAATTGTCCAGCATTGAAGAAAGCTCCTTGAACTTTCTCTATATTCTCGACTCTATTTGTATCGATTTTTTCTTTATCCTTTACCATGATGCGAAGACGAGTTGCACAATGCGCTACACTACTTACATTCTCTTTACCACCAATAGCTTCGATAACACTTTTTGCAATTTCCGTATTATTCATCCATTACAATCTCCTTTATAAAAATTGTTACTAATAATAGCACATTTATTTCATTTCGAATTTTATCATTATACCGCTATAAGTCAAGTTACATCTGATATTGAATCACAAAAAGAACACTTTAGCAAAAAAGCTTGCATTTACGCGGAAAAACACGTACTGTAAAGATACAATTTTAGAGGAGGAATCCATCATGAAATGGACAACTGAACTTAGATACAAACGCTATGAAGATTGGACTCAAGCTGAGAAAGAACAATTGAAATCTACAATGGAAAAATCCCCTTGGAGAGCGAAATACCACGTAGAACCATCCAGCGGATTGCTAAATGACCCTAATGGTTTTTCTTATTTCGACGGTAAATGGATTGTGTTTTACCAAAACTTTCCTTTTGGCGCTGCTCATGGATTGAAATCATGGGTACAACTAGAAAGCGATGACCTTGTGACATTTAAAGAAACTGGAGTCAAAGTCCTTCCAGATACTCCTATGGATAGTCATGGCGCTTATTCAGGTAGTGCAATGCAATTTGGTGATAAATTATTTCTATTTTATACTGGAAATGTGAGAGATGAAAATTGGGTTCGCCATCCTCACCAATTAGGGGCACTTATGGGTAAAGACGGTCATATTGAAAAACTTGGAAAAGATTTGATTCCAAAACCAAGTAATGCTACAGGTCACTTTAGAGACCCACAAATTTTCCAATATAAAAATCATTATTACGCGATTGTAGGTGGTCAAAATCAAGAAAAAAAAGGCTTCGTTCGACTCTACCGTGCTGTTAATAACGATTATAGAAATTGGGAAGAAATTGGGGATTTAGACTTTAAGAATGACAATACCGCTTATATGATGGAGTGTCCGAACTTAGTATTCGTAGATGACAAACCCGTACTCATTTACTGCCCTCAAGGATTAGATAAAGACGTATTCCACTACGATAATATTTATCCAAACTTATATAAAATCGGTGAAACATTCGACCCAGAAAATGCGACAATCACACCCGTTTCTGAGCT
>CAJZJY010000133.1 GCA_916050055.1 uncultured Streptococcus sp. | reverse complement strand
CCTGGCGAAAGTGAATTGTAATTTAAGGAGAACGAACAAGGAGGAAGAACATGTATTTACTTGGCCCATTCTATCAATGGCTAGTCCAATTATTTGATGGGCGAGTGAATCACCTTCCACTTGTTCGTTTGTTTATTTTCAGTGTAGACCACGCAATTATCCTGTTTCTTGGATGGTTGATTGTTTGGTCTATTTATTTATCTTCACGTAGAAAAGGAGAGATTTCCTGGAAGTGGGAACTCTACCGGAATTTATTTATCTTCTATATTATATTATTAGCGCAATTGACGATTTTTAGAAATACCGATGAGACCTTTACTGTAAAAGTCGTCACGCACCCGCTCTCGGATATTATGTGGGTGCCGTTTGTCGATAGTATTAAATTATTTATGCAAGGTTCGGTCTTTGCAGCGTATTATAATGTAGTAGGAAATATCGTGTGGTTTATGCCGCTTGGATTTTTCTGCGGTTTGCTCTATGGAAAAGAAAAAGGACATTCCCGTTCACTTTGGTATGGGTTCTGGACCTCTTTTGCCATCGAGTTCTTTCAATTTATCTTTTACACAGGAGTCAGCCACATCGACGACATTCTCTGTAATGTTCTTGGATGTTGGCTTGGATTCCTACTGTATCGTGCCATTATGAAATGGAGGGGAAAATAATCTATGGGAACAATCATCGTGAAACAAAAAGCAGCGGGATTGATTAAAAAAGGAAGTCCACTGATCAGTCAGATGGACCTCGCGCAAGAACTTCGCGCAGATGAAGGCGAAGTGGTGAAAGTTGTTGACCAACAACGTCGCTTCTTAGGAATGGCCTATGTCGGATTTCAAAATAAGGGAGTTGCGTGGGTGTATAGCCGCGAAGAAGACGAAGCATTGGATGATGCGTTCTTTAGCGGAATCTTCAAGACGGCCTTTGAAAATCGCCGTGCGCTACTACGTTCGGAGGATACGACGACTTTCCGTCTCTTCAACGGGGAAGGAGACGGCTTTGGAGGTGTGACGATTGACTGGTATGACGGTTTTATCGTTGTCTCTTGGTATAGCGAGGGCGTCTATCATTACCGTGACCTGATTTTAACGCAGGCGCTTGCTTCGTTTGAAGGCGTCAAAGGGGTCTATGAAAAGATTCGTTTCAAGAATGAAGCGGACTTGCCAGAAAGCCAATTTGTCGGCGGGGCAGAAGCACCAGAACCATTAATCGTATTGGAGAATGGTGTTAAATACGCAACTTATATGAATGAAGGATTGATGACTGGTATCTTCCTAGACCAACGCGAGGTGCGCGAAACGATTCGTCAACGTTACAGTGCAGGACGTACCGTGTTGAATACCTTCAGTTATACAGGTGCCTTTTCCGTTGCTGCCGCGATGGGTGGCGCAACAAAAACAACTAGCGTGGACGTCGCCAACCGCAGTCTTGAGAAGACAAAAGAGCAGTTTTCAGTCAACGGCATCGACCCAGAATCGCAACAAATCTATGTGATGGACGTATTCGATTATTTCAAATACGCCGTGAAGAAACAGTTGAAGTTTGATACGGTCGTAGTCGATCCACCAAGTTTTGCCCGTACGAAGAAGAGAACCTTCTCCGTGGCAAAAGACTACGGCAAACTAGTGGCCCAAATCACACCATTAGTCGCACCAAAAGGAACGCTCGTGTTATCGACGAATGCAGCGAATGTGAGCGAATCTCAATTCCAACAAATGATTGAAAAAGGAATCCGTGAAGCAGAAGGCAATCGCAAGTTCCGCATTGTCTTGAAAAAAGGCCTGCCAAGCGATTTCGCAGTCCCAGCAGCCACACCACTCAGCGATTATCTCAAAGTTTTCTTTATTGAATTTAACAATTAGCACACCTGCCCGAAATTCACTTATAAGTGAATTTCGGGCAGGTTACGTACGCACCTCAAACTCCCAGCACAAACCCCGTCCTAATGCCATTTCTGCAGCACGGGAGGCCGTTAGAGGCACCGACATGTCCTGTGCACGTCTTGGCACAAATCCCATTGCAACGCGATTTCTAGCAGTTCACTTTTTTGCAAAAAAATCCATTTTTTTACAAACCACGAAAATCTTGCGGATTTTATAACCACAGCATTGGGGGATAGCGACCAATGTGAATTATTGACTCTAGGGTGAAACCCGTAGAGTCAGTTTGAAGCTTGGTAGGAATTGAGACGACAGGCTCAATCCGGTGCCCCTATGCAGTGGTTATAAAACAATCCGCAAGGATTGAAAGTGGTTTGTAAGACCAACGTAAGTTTTTTCCACAAAAATAGTAGACTATAAATATTGCATTGCAAATTAAGTTTTGATATAATACCAAAGTGCATGAAAATGCACATGTCGGAACACCGTGGGAGGAGAAATCTTCATCTCCATTAAACCACGCACGAAACAATCAAGGAGGTAATGTCTCGTGGCTAAAAAAGTTGTAAAACTAGTTAAATTACAAATTCCTGCAGGTAAAGCAACTCCAGCTCCACCAGTAGGTCCAGCTTTAGGTCAAGCACAAGTGAACATCATGGGATTCTGTAAAGAATTCAATGCTCGTACAGCTGACCAAGCAGGTTTAATCATTCCGGTTGTGATTTCAGTTTATGAAGACCGTTCATTCGACTTCATCTGTAAAACACCACCAGCAGCAGTATTATTAAAGAAAGCTGCTAAAGTAGAAAAAGGTTCAGGCGAACCAAACAAGAAAAAAGTTGCTACTGTAACTCGTGATCAAGTTAGAGAAATTGCTGAATTAAAAGCACCTGACTTAAATGCAGCAGACGTAGAAGCTGCTATGCGCATGGTCGAAGGTACAGCCCGTTCAATGGGATTTGTAGTAGAAGGCTAAAAACAAATGCAGCTTCCAAAAGTCCCTAGCACGAGTGTTTCACTCATGGACTTTGTGGGAGGTAAAACCGTTAAAACCACACAATAGGAGGAAATTATACAATGGCAAAGAAAAGCAAAAAATATTTAGAAGCCGCTAAAAAAATCGATTCTTCTAAAGCTTACTCAGTTGAAGAAGCAATCGCATTAGCAAAAGAAACAGATTTCGCTAAATTTGATGCATCTGTAGAAGTTGCATACCGTTTAGGTTTAGATCCAAAGAAAGCTGACCAACAATTACGTGGAGCAGTTGTGCTTCCAAACGGAACTGGTAAAACTCAACGCGTATTAGTATTCGCAAAAGGTGAAAAAGCTAAAGAAGCTGAAGCAGCTGGTGCAGACTACGTTGGTGACAGCGAATTAGCTCAAAAAATCCAAGGCGGATGGTTTGAGTTCGACGTTATCGTTGCAACACCTGACATGATGGGTGAAGTTGGTCGTTTAGGTCGTGTATTAGGACCTAAAGGCTTAATGCCAAACCCTAAAACAGGTACTGTTACAATGGACGTAACGAAAGCTGTTGAAGAAATCAAAGCTGGTAAAGTTACTTACCGTGTTGATAAAGCTGGTAACATCCACGTTCCAATCGGTAAAGTTTCATTCTCAGATGAAAAATTAGTAGAAAACTTCAAAACAATTCACGAAACATTATTACGTATCAAACCTGCTACAGTTAAAGGTCAATACGTACGTAACGTTGCTGTGACAACTACTTTCGGCCCTGGGGTTAAAGTAGACGTAGCTTCTCTATAATTTAAAATGAAATGATAAAAAGCCAAGCCTCGTGCTTGGCTTTTTTGTTTTCTAAAATAAATAGATTAGTTGAGGAAGATATATTACAATCTAAGTAAATACATCGAGAATTGTATTAATAAATCTCA
>CAJZJY010000132.1 GCA_916050055.1 uncultured Streptococcus sp. | reverse complement strand
ATGGGTAGTTGATGGCGGAATTGAAGAAGAATGGGATTCTTACTTAGCAAATCTTAAAAATATGGGATTGGATGAATTCATCAAGATTCAACAAGACGCATATGACCGTTATCAAAAAGAAGTTAAATAATCACATTTTAACAAATACCCTAACTGAAACGTTTAAAATACAATGAGTAGAGGGAGCGAGATGAAGAAAAATCTTTCTCGCTTCCTTTTTCTCATATAGGTACGGTGATTTCATTGCAAAAACTATTTCGAATTGATGGGCCACTCGTTAGAGGACTAACGCTCATCACCAACTTGATTCTATTAAATACATTATTTATCATTACGAGCATTCCACTTGTGACAATGGGGGCTTCTGTGACTGCTCTCAATACGATGTTGCATCGGATTTTAAAGGGCGATGATAGCGATGTTGTCTATCATTATTTCCGTATTTTTAAATCCAACTTTAAGCAAGCCACTGTCATTTGGGCTGCTCTTGTGGTGCTTTCGGTTCTATTATTTTTGAACTACAGTATTTTTTCGAATACAAACTTTTTGAATGGATACGGATTGTTACTTCTTGCGCCATTTGGAATGCTTGCGATACTGGGAGTTGTCATTCTTTTACCGTATGTTGGATTATTTGAAAATAGTTTAAAAGCCAGTGTTATCAATAGCTTTTTCGTTTGTATTTTAGATCCGTTACGTGCAATTCTATTGATTTTATTTAACTGTGCAGTAGTGTTCATGAGTGTGAATACGCCAGAGAGATTATTGACGGCGATTTACGTTTTCACTTTTGGTGGCTTTGCGCTCTGGGCATTGTTAAATGTAAAAGTAACGAGTAAAATGTTTGAGAAGGCATATAAATTAAGCAATGGAGGTACACAAGATGAAAATTTTTAAAGGAGATTTTTATCGTATCAGCGTTCTAACGGATAAACTCATTCGTTTAGAATATTCAAAGAATGGGCAGTTCGAAGATAGACAGACGCAATTAATCCAAAACAGAGACTTTGGTGAAGTAGAGTTAGAAGCAACAGAAACACCAGAGCTATTAGATATTAATACGAAATTCTTCCGTTTGCGTTATAACAAAGGCGAATTCAATAATCAAAATCTATTTATTGAATTAAAGGGTCAATTCGCTATTTACGGAAGCCGATGGTACTTTGGTGAACCAATCGAAACCTTAAAAGGAACGACTCGTACCCTTGACCAAGTGGACGGGGAAACAGAACTCGAAGACGGGATTATTAGTAAGAGTGGTTATGCCGTTTTAGATGACTCCAATGGATTTATCAGTGACGAAAAAGAAGGCTTTATCAAAAAAGAAAGTGAAGTGGATCTTTACTTCTTTGCTTACGGCCATGACTATAGAGGGGCCATAAGAGACTTTTATCATCTAACAGGCGCAACTCCATTGTTACCACGTTATGCCTTAGGAAACTGGTGGAGCCGTTATTGGCCTTATACTGCTGATGAGTATTTAAGCCTTGTTGAACGTTTTGAAGATGAGCAAGTACCGCTTGCGGTGGGCGTGGTAGATATGGATTGGCATATCACGAAGATTCCAGAACGCTTTGGTAGTGGGTGGACAGGCTATTCTTGGAACCGAGAACTCATTCCAGATCCGGAAAAATTATTGAAGAAACTGCATGATAAGAAATTAAAACTTTCTCTGAATGTCCATCCAGCTGATGGTATTCGAGCCTATGAGGATGCGTACCCAGCAGTAGCCAAACGTTTAGGGTTAGATGCAGCAAGCGAAGAACCCGCGATTTTTGATATTGCAGATCCACGCTTTAGAGAATCTTACTTTAAAGATGTGCATTATCCATTAGAAGAACAAGGCGTTGATTTCTGGTGGATTGATTGGCAACAAGGAACGCAAGGGGTACAAGATCCATTGTGGCTATTGAACCACTATCATTTTGTCGATAATTGTAAGAGAGAAGATGGCGGATTAATCTTGTCTCGTTATGCAGGACCAGGAAGCCATCGTTATCCAGTTGGATTTTCTGGAGACACAATTGTGACTTGGGAATCCCTTCAATTCCAACCTTATTTCACATCGACAGCTTCTAATATTGGCTATAGTTGGTGGAGTCATGATATTGGTGGACATATGCGCGGTTATTATGATGAAGAATTACAAATTCGCTGGTTACAATATGGCGTATTTAGTCCAATTACACGACTTCATAGTTCGCGAAGTCCATTTAACAGTAAGGAGCCATGGTTCTTTACGAAGAATACAGCAGAAATCATGAAGCATTATTTACGTCTAAGACATCAATTGCTTCCATATCTTTACACGATGAATGTGGCAACGCATGAAGAGGGGGCACCTCTTGTGAGTCCGATGTATTACTTCTATCCTGAAAATGAAGAGAGCTATCGTGTACCAAATCAATACTTCTTCGGTAGCGAGTTAATGGTCGCTCCAATCACAGAACCGATGAACAAGGATTACCAATCTGCAAAAGTTCAAGTATGGTTCCCTGAAGGAAAATGGTACGATTTCTTCACTGGAAGAGAGTACACAGGAGATGTCGTGCTTGATATTTATCGAGATATCGAATCGATTCCTGTATTTGCTAAAGAAGGAGCAATTGTGCCACTCGATGGTTCTGGTGTGAAAATGGGCGTTGATTTACCTGAAGTCATCGACTGGTATGTTTTCCCAGGAACTCATCATTCATTCGAAATGATGGAAGACTTAGATGGAGCTCGTTGTGTAACGACATTATCTGTTGATTGGAAGTTAGGAGCGATTCAGTTATCTGTCGAAGGGGAAACGGACATCCTTCCAGAAAACAGAATTCACCGTGTTCATGTCCAAGGAAGTCATGCAGCTGTCGTTGAATTAGGAAATAAAAATGCAACTGTGGAGTTTACAGTTGGCGAAAAGCAAACGGTAAATCAAAGTGAAGAGTTCTTCAAAGTACTTAAGAATGCGAACCTTCCATACGTAACGAAAGATTACTTATATCGTCGATTAGTGGGTGCTAAAAATACGAACGAAATCATGAATATCTTACATCATGAAGACGATGAATTAAGAGGACGATTGCTGGAAATCTTGTTTATAAGTGAACCGTAACAAAAAACGGATACTTCCAATAGGAGGTATCCGTTATTTTTATGTACAAAAGAAAGCACTGTAATTGAATACAGTGCTTTACCAGTTAATCGACTTTATAATACATCATTGCTTTGATTGTTTTACCATCTGTCACAGTTTGCGCACCATAAATACGGTCTTTAGAGATGTCAGATTGGTCTTTGTCACCAGACATGACGCCATAAGTGAGTTCTACATTTTTAGGAATGAATGAGAAGACTGCGCCACCCACAAATGTATTTTCATTTCCTTCGGGAACCATAATCCAGTTAAGGAGACCTTCTTGGTATTGTTGTTCGGTAATACCGACTTTGAATTTTCTACCTCCAGAAGTAATGTTTCCATCTTTATCAATATGGAATTCCCATCCTGCAGAGTTTCTCCATGTTCCTGCTACGCTTCGGAAGTCCCCTTGTTTCATTGCTTGGATATCCATTGATGAAGGAGCAGGAGCTTCGGCTGGAACAGCCACTTTTTCAGTAGACACTGTCTTTGGAACTGGAGCAGTTACTTTTTGTTGCTCAGCAGTCGTTGTAACAATTGTTGTTGGATCTTCTGTTGTATTCTTAGTTGTTTGTTTTGTCGTGGTAGTACTTTGAGTAGTAGTTGTAGGAGCTTGAGATGTCGTTGTTTCTTGTTTCTTTTGGAAGAATG
>CAJZJY010000131.1 GCA_916050055.1 uncultured Streptococcus sp. | reverse complement strand
AGGAAAAGCACTTCAAGCAATTCGTGATTTAGAAAAAGAAAATAATATTAATTCTAAGATGATTGAACAAATCATGAACCAACTAAATTCTATTGCTGCTTCAGATAATGAATTCAAGGCTTCATTGAGTGAATCTGTTTACTCACTATCTATTCCGACTACTAGATTTATTCTTGTAGCTCTAGAAAGACATTATGGAACAAGATTTGACAGACAACATAAAGATACCCTTGAAGAGTATAATGATTCTGGTCAACCTATTTGGACTTTGGAACATATCATGCCTCAGTCAGCTCATACAAATAATCATTGGAAACAAGAATTCATTGATTCTGGATTGTCAGAGGATCAAATTCTTCACGAAACAGAAGCAAATATTCATAAATTAGGTAACCTTACTCTTACAGGTTACAATGCGGAAATGAGTGCTAAAAGTTTCAAAAACAAAAGAGATTATGTCGATAGTGCAACAAGAAATGAAGTTGGACTCAAAACAGATTTGTGGCTTAATGAATCTATTCCAGATTCAAGAGCGGGTGAAACAATCCATACGAAAGAAAAATGGACTATTTCGGATATTAATCGCCGCACAGATGAACTTGTCGAAAAAACATTAGAACTGTTCAAATTATCATAATTAAACCTCATAGGTTTATACTTACAGAAATAGCAAAAGAAGAACACTTGAAATTCCATTCAAGTGTTCTTCTTTTATTATATGCACATTTCTGCACTTCTACTAATTCGTCCCCATACTCATGGTTTCTGGTAAGGTGCTGCCGCCGTCGATGACGATTTGGCTTCCTGTGAGGTAGCTAGCTTCGTCACTTCCAAGGAACGCGAAGAGTTCGCCGACTTCAAGTGGGTCTGCCAAGCGTTTCATTGGCACGCCTACTGCGATGTCTTGGATGGCACTTTCTGGGTTGTCTGGGTTGGATTCAATTGCCATCTTTTCAACCATTGGTGTACGCGCATATCCCAGTTGTGAGCAGTTAACGCGGATATGACGGTCTGCGTATTCAACGGCCAAGCATTTTGTCAAGCCAACGAGCGCTGCTTTTGTCATGGCGTAGGCAGCTTCTCCGGCATCGGCTACGATATCCCCCGTGACAGATGAAGCAATGACGATGCTACCTCCGCCTTGTTCGAGCATATACGGGATGACAGCCTGACAGCTATTCCATACCCCTTTGATATTCACATCGATATGGAAGTCGCGCATTTCATCGCTCATTTCTTCAAACGGAGCTAAGCGACAAACCCCAGCGTTGCAACAAGCCACGTTCACTTCCCCGAAGGCGTCTTTTGCCTTCTTGGCTGCTTCTTTCATATGGTCTTTATTGGAGACATCTCCGACATAAGTGACGATTTGGGCGCCGTAGGTTTCTCTTAATTCTTTGGCTGTTTCTTCAACTTCTGGTAATAAGTCGACAAGGCACATCTTCGCGCCGTATTTGGCATAGACCGTTGCAATTCCCTTTCCGAGTCCAACGGCTGCTCCAGTGATGAGTGCTACTTTTCCTTCTAATTTTTTCATGGTTTTCTCTCCTTTACGTGAACTTTTCTGCACCTCCAGTGTACCTTTTTGAAACCGTTTTATCAATCTTATTTTCTATGTTTTCGAGTTTTTATCCTAACCTTGTTTGTTTTCTAGAAATGACCTCCTTTTATTTTGCAATTCACTTCTATTTTCAATACGATAGTGTCAAAGAAATCTAGGAGGTGAACAGATGGCAAAGTCTGAAATCCATACTCTACAAATTGACTCCAATCTAAAAGAAAAAGCAGAAGCCCTATTTTCAAGCTTGGGGTTGACTCTAGAAGAAGCAGTCACTCTCTTTTTAGAGGCATCCATCCTACATGGAGGCTTCCCTTTTCCAGTTGAACAGCCTCGTTATAATCACGAAACAGAACTAGCCTTAGAAGAAGCTCGTGACATTCTTTCTGGAAAGATTCAACACTCTTCTACTTCTGTTGACGACCTATTTAAAGACTAACTCTCAGTATCCAGTCACTCCTCGGAGTGGCTTTTTTTACACAAAAAAATCGCCTTCCAGAAGGCATGCCTTCCGTCCAGCGATGGTTTTGTGTTATTTAATTATTCTTGCCCTTTGACTTCTGGCGTTGCGACATCCTCCCCAAACCATTTCTCACTAATTTGTTGGAAGATGCCC
The DNA here is from genome assembly GCA_916050055.1 of uncultured Streptococcus sp. Taxonomy (GTDB): domain Bacteria; phylum Bacillota; class Bacilli; order Lactobacillales; family Aerococcaceae; genus Granulicatella. The sequence continues at coordinate 1,615 of CAJZJY010000131.1, read as the reverse complement.
TCTTGATAGAGTTCCTTGAAGGCTTGGTTTAGCGCTTCGAGTAGCTTCTTGTCGGAAGGTCGCACCCCTACCGCAAAGGACTCACTCTCGAATCCTGAAGGAATGGTATCGTACTCGTCGGCAATGCCTTCTGTTGTGAGGTAGTAGTCCGCATATACTCGGTCGATGAGTAAGGCGTCGATACGGTCATTCTTCAAGTCGATGATGGCCTCGTTTACGCTTTGGTATTGGTCGGCGTCCCCGCCTTTGACACGGTTCTTCAACACTTCTGGATGTTCTTCAAAATCCAACATCCCAGATGATCCGTTTTGAGCGCCAAGGACTTTCCCCTTCATATCTTCTACCGAGTGAATGCCACTCGTTTTCTTCACGACTAAGATTTGCGTATTTTGCATATAGGGAATCGTGAAGGCGACTTTCTCTCGGCGTTCATCGGTGGCTGAATATCCATTCCAGATAGCGTCAATCGTGCCATTTTGTAGCTCCGTCTCCTTCATATCCCAGTCAATCGGTTGGAAGTGAACCGTGATGCCCAGTTTCTTCGACACGTACTTGGCGAGTTCGATATCAAAGCCGGCATAGTTGCCATTTTTCTCCTCAAAGCCCATCGGAACAAAGGTATTATCGAAGCCAACCGTAATGCTCTTTTGTTGTTGGTATTTATCCCAGTTATCGACTTTTGGATTGCTTGCTAGTTGTGTGCAGCCCGCAAGGCTCATGACCGCCACCCCTACAAGCGCCAAAAGCCCTAGGATTCCTTTTTGTTTCTTCATAGCGGCCTCCTATTTCGGTTCGAACGTCAATAATTCGTCCGCGATGTTTTCGGCAAAGGTTAAATCGTGGGTCACGACGATTTGCGTCATTCCGAGTTCCTTGTTTTTGAGGATTAACTTTTCTACTTCTAGGCGAAGGGCTGGGTCGAGCGCTGACGTCGGTTCGTCGTACCCGATAATTTCAGGGTCAATCATCATCGCACGTGCCAAGGCCACCCGTTGTTTTTGTCCGCCTGAGAGTGAATATGGGAACGCGTCCTCGTGTTCAGCTAGGCCGAGGCGTTCTAAGAGTGCGCGTGCCTTCGCGTTCGCTTCTTCTTGAGGCACCCCATTCATTTTCACCGGTGAAATCGTTAAGTTTTCTAATACCGATAAATGAGGGAATAATTGGAAGTCTTGGAACACGAATCCAAGCAATTGGCGCTTCGAGAGTTCGTCAAGCGCTAAAGGTTCGCCGTTATAGAACACTTCGCCAGAGTCGATTTTTTCAAGGCCTGCTAACATACGAAGCAAGGTTGTTTTCCCGCCTCCTGAAGGTCCGACGATGGCCAAGACTTTTCCTTCGTGAATGGTTAAGTTGAAATCGGACAAGATTTGTTTATCGCCGAATCGTTTACTAATATTGCGTAATTCTAACATCTGCTTGTCCTCCTATTTATAATAACTAAATTTTTTTTCAATGCGTTTCGCCACAAGCGTCACAATTCCGATAACGATAAGGTAAATCGCTCCTGCTAGAAACATCGGAACGAGGCTCGCGTCACGGTTGGCTGCGGTACGGCTTGCTAGAATCAGGTCTGAGATTCCAAGCGCGTATACAAGGGACGTATCTTTGACAAGGC
>CAJZJY010000130.1 GCA_916050055.1 uncultured Streptococcus sp. | reverse complement strand
CTTTAAAGGTGAGAGACCATAGGCTCGAACCGGTACCCCATTACCGCTATTATGAAGATATCCGAGCATTTTGAAGAATATCGGGCCGAAGGCCCATGGTTTTAAATGAATATAAATAAAAAAGAGTTAACGCAGTTTGCGTTAACCCTTTCTGTTAGCTTTTATTTAATAAGAGCAAGTGCGGCTTGGATGTGTGCAATGCTGCGTTCTCTTCCAAGCAATTCGATTGTCTTTCCGATCTCCGGCCCGTGTGTTTGTCCACTCGTTGCCACACGAATTGGCATAAATAAGTTTTTACCCTTCACGCCAGTTTCCTTTTGAACCTCTTTAATCGCTGCAAGAATGCTTGGTTCATCGAATGTTTCCATTGATTCTAATTTCGCAACAAAAGCGTTCAATACCGTTGGAACTGTTTCGCCTTGAAGCACTTCTTTGGCTTGTTCATTTTCCACTTCGAAATCTTTTCTGAAGAATAACGCTGATAACTCAACGATTTCATTCATGTAGCTCATTTGGTCGTGGTATAAAGCCACTAATTTCACTAACCATGCATGTTCTTCAGGAGAAACTTCGTCTTTCACAACGCCTGCTTCTTTTAATTGAGCAATCGCCATTTCAGCCACTTCTTCTAACGGAGTTTTCTTCACGTATGTGTTGTTAATCCACTCTAATTTCTTAGGATCGAAGGCAGCTGGTGATTTACCAAGACGTTTTTCGTCGAAGATTTCGATGAATTCTTCACGGCTGAAGATTTCGTGTTCACCTTGAGGAGACCATCCTAGAAGCGCGATAAAGTTGAACATCGCTTCTGGTAAGTACCCTAAGTCTTTATATTGTTCGATGAATTGTAGGATTGATTCATCACGCTTTGATAATTTCTTACCTGTTTCAGTGTTAATGATTAATGTCATATGTCCGAAACGTGGTGGTTCCCAACCGAATGCTTCGTAAATCATTAATTGTTTTGGAGTGTTCGCAATATGGTCATCTCCACGTAAAACGTGAGTGATTTCCATGAAGTGGTCATCCACTGCTACTGCGAAGTTGTAAGTTGGCATTCCGTCACGTTTTAAGATAACGAAGTCGCCACCGACACTTGTAGATTCGAATGAAATTTCGCCTTTAACGATATCGTCGAATACGTAAGTTCCTTGTTTTGGAACACGGAAACGAACAACAGGAGTGCGTCCTTCTGCTTCAAAAGCGTCACGTTGCTCTTGTGTTAAGTGAGCGTGTTGACCGCTGTAGTGCGGCATTTCGCCACGAGCACGTTGACCTTCACGTTCTGCTTCCAATTCTTCCTCTGTCATGTAGCATTTATACGCTTTGTCTTCGGCAATTAATTGCTCGATCAGTGGATTATAAATGTGTTCACGTTCTGATTGACGGTATGGACCGTATTTGCCAGGTTTGTCTGGACCTTCATCCCAATCCATTCCAAGCCATGTTAAGTTTTCTAATTGGCTTTCTTCACCGTGTTCAAGATTTCTCTTGCGGTCAGTATCCTCGATACGGATGATGAACTCTCCACCATAATGTCTCGCGAATAAATAGTTAAATAGAGCTGTACGGGCATTCCCGATGTGTAAGTGCCCTGTTGGACTTGGTGCATAACGTACACGCACTTTATCTGTCATTGTAAAACTTCCTTTCTTTTGTCATCCTTCTTATTGTAAAACTTTTCCATGGGGATTTCCATGATTAATTTACAAGTCTTCTAAAATATATTTAAAATCTTTTTCTTCCAGCTTTTGAATGAGAATCACTCCGTCGCCCAGTGGAAGTAAAGTTGATTTTAATGTTGGGTCGCTTTGAACCAAATCAAGGAACATATTGAGGCGACGATGAATCTTACGCACACGTCTTGGTCGCTCCATCACGTCATCTAAAATAGTTCCACCTTGGAAAATATCGTCCACCATTAGCACGCCACCCACTTCAAGTACGTCCATACAGTATGGGAAGAACTCGATGTATTTAGCTTTGGCGCTATCCATAAATAGGAAGTCGTATTTCCCTTGTTCCAGAGTTGGTAAAATATCTGCCGCATCGCCTTCCAGTTGTGTGATACGGTCGGCCAACCCTAGTCTTTCAAAGTTGGCTTTGGCACGGCTATACATTAATTCGTAGCGGTCAATGGTGGTTACTTTTGCTTGTGGTGAAGCTGTTGCCATCAAACTCGCTGAGAATCCGACTGCCGTTCCAATCTCTAAAATATTTTTTGGTTGGTACAATCCAACAATAAAATCTAGAAACACAGCTGTTTCGTGAGGAATAATTGGAATTCCTAATTCATTGGCTGTATTTTCTAATTTACCCAAGTCCCCCGGAAAACGGCGTTGACTTGAACGCATGTACTCGACCAGTTCCGGTTTGACAACTGGTCTGTGCATCATTTCGTTTAACATAAATTCTCCTTTGATTAGAATCCGCCACCGCCGGATCCTCCACCACTACCACCGCTCGATCCGCCAGAGAATCCTCCGCCGAATCCACCAGAGTTGCTGCTTCCGTTCACAGAAGAATTCGCAGTGTTGTACGAGCTTGAAAAAGTACTATTAAAATCAGAAACAGGATAGTAAATCGTTCCGTTTTGAGTTGAATAGAACACACTGTTTGGTAATTGGTCTGGTATTAATTTCTTCAACACTTTAATCACGTGTTCAGCCACGCCTAAAGAGATGGCATAAACAAGGAAGTGATCCCACAGTTGAATACTTGGTAAATCTTCGATCCGCTTCATTGGTGAGAGATCTTTTAGCATTTGTTTAAAAGCTTGCCATTTACGATAACGTAATTCCCCTTCAAGAGAACGACGGTTGGCAAAAATTCCTGTACCGATCAGCGTTAATGGTCCAACGATAAGGAGTACGCCTCCAACAGTCCACAATAAATAATTTAAATTCTTCGTTAAGAAGGCCGCACCAATCGTTAAAGCACCGATGATGACAAGCAAGCATCCTGGGAAGCCACTACGTCCTTGAGGTTCGTCTTTACCGAAACGTGTAACGCGGTATTTCTCAGCCGCAGTATCGACAGCGCCCATCCATTTTTGACATTCATTGTAGTAAGTCGTTGAATGATTTTTCGCATACTTCTTCACTTGTTCCAGTTCAATCGTTGTGCTTCCATCGCCAACAACATCAAAGAGTAAATGAATCGCTAATCTTTCATGACGAAGCATTCCTTTTGTATCGTCCACAAGCGTAATCGTATACGGCTCTGTATCGGATAACTTCAAGACTTTCTTGCGAACAAGGTCCATCACCGTCGCACTAAAGTCGGTCATATCTGTTTTTCCGTAAACCGCCTGATTCATAACGGCTGGCGTAATATCTTCAGGAAGTTCATAGAGATGGTCTGGAATATGTTGCACCTTAGCAAGACGATTACGGTTCGCGAAGAATCCTGTCGCAAAGGCATAAAACATATTCAAGACTAGGAGAACCCAACCAGCAATCATTCCGAAGAATCCTGTGTTCTTAAGGTTTTTCTCGTCATTGATGAGCTTTTCCTCTTCGGCTACGATGCGGTCAAACGCTTTTTCGTTTTTCACATTTGTATTCGCATGTGTCAATGTTTGCGGGAAAAGCATATGGACTTCCACAAAATCTCCACTTTTGTTTTCAGGAGCAGTCAAGGTTACAGAACGGTAATCGTCTGCAATTTTTACATTCCCGTTTTGACCTGCACCATGTCCCCATGCACGAAGCGTTTCCCTTGAAGCTGTTCCAGGGATATTCACCTTCACCGTAATATTGCGTTGGTCGATTTCCCACTCTTGTCCGACTACTCTACGGTTTAATTCGGCCGTATC
>CAJZJY010000129.1 GCA_916050055.1 uncultured Streptococcus sp. | reverse complement strand
TTTCTTTGTCCCAATCATTATAAAGCATGCAAAATAAAAAAGCCTAGAGAAACTCTCTAAGCTTAAGTTTACCTATGAGTCTTTAAAGTTATTCGCGCATTTAAAGTAAGAACCACCTGAAAGAATCGACATACTTCCACCTATAAGAAGCGGACCAAAATACATTTCTAAGCCTCTACTGAAACTACTGATGATTTTTATAACAACTGCGTAGATCGCCTCTAAACCTGGAACTGTCGCTAGAAGTGTGAGTACTACCGGAATAAGCAGCACTGCCCCTGCTAAAACAAATAAGTTTGAAACCTTATTAGGAACTCGTTCGTCATCTTTATAGTAGAGCGCACTTTTTATAGCGACAACGAATACAAGAGGATTCAATATCCACAACCCATATTGAACGGTATTCTGTATCGAATCACTTTTGGCAATTGCCGCAAAAGTTAACAGAAATGGTGATAGGACTGAAAAACCACCACCAATAAACCCTACCAAAGCACTAATCATTGCCCATTTTTTATCTTTCATGAAACATGTTCCCCTTTTCATCGGTTTTACCGAATTTTCTATATCCTATATTGCACCGTTACTCTTTAAAGTTTTTCAAGCAGACGGCATATCCAATGCCGCTCACAATCGATAGAAGAGCGGTAAACACTATCACTAGAAACAAGAGAGAGAAGGCATTCTGTACAGCAGGAATCGCACTAAACAACCAATATAACAAGTCATTTAAGAAGGGAATATAGCCTACAATAAAAATGAAGATTGGAGTACAGCCGATAGCCCCTGATATGACAAACGTATTAGCTACGAATGTAGAAACTCTGTCATCTCCTTTATAGTAAAGTTTACTCTTTAAAGCCACACAGAAAATCGCCACATACGTACACAGCATTAGAATTGCTATGAAACCCATCATCTGGCCGCTTGCTCCAATTCCAGCTGCAAGTAAACCTATGGGAGATACCATTAAAAACGCCCCTCCAATAATGCCCACAAATGCACTCCAGATTGCCCATTTTTTACTTTGCATATTTTCGTCTCCTTTAAGTTTTTAGTCTCAAATCCCCTTAATAAAAGCCAACTGCTAACTTTGTTTCTCTCTATTCTTTAAAATTTTTCAGAGAAGAAGCGTAACCGAGTCCACTAATAATCGAGAGCACCCCAACAACTACGATAGGCGGAAAGAGAATGAGAAAAATATCTACCTCTTCCTCAACCAAATCAAAGAATTGAAGTACAGCTCGATCTAAGAAGAGAACTTTACTGAGTATCACAATAAGAATTGGGGCACACCCTAAAATCCCTGCCAGTAAAAACAAGTTCGAGGCCCACTTCTTAACTCGGGAATCTCCTTTATAATAAATAGCACTTTTAAGAGAGACAACGAAGATGGTCACATAAGTAGCCACTATCAATAGGGCTGCTATTGTAAATAAGAACCCATCTGCTCCGAGCCCTGCAGCAAATAGTACTACAGTAGCCACTAGCAAAAGCGCTCCTCCCTTAATGCCGACATTAGCACATCGTACCGCCCATGTTAAATCTTCCATCTTACACCTCTTTCTTAGTCCAACTCTTTAAATTTCCTTAGACAAATCGCATAATAAATGCCCCAGACCACGGATAAAATCGATGATAGAAACATTAGACCAAGTACACGTTCAAAGCCCTCACTTCCGTCGAATAACGCGTCCATTATCCAATCAACGAGTCCGCTAAACATTGGAATATTTACCAAAGCAAGCAGTAAGGTGACAACGAACCCTACTCCGCTTGAGGCCACAAATAAATTGGCACCCACCTGATTCACACGTTCATCCTCTTTATAATAGTGCGCACTTTTCAACGCTACGAAAAAAATAATTACAAATGTCGTCACTAATAACGCAAGGGCCACCATCGCTCCATCACGACTGGCGCCGATTCCGGCCGCCAATAACACCAATGCGAAAAAGAGCGCTAAAGGGCCACCTAGAATCCCCACGAACGCACTAATTTTGGCCCATCTTTTATCTTTCATCTACTCATCTCCTCTAACTGTCAAATCGATTTAACGAAATTAAATATCCAGCTCCAGAAATTAACCCCAATAGTCCAGAAACTCCGCCCGTGATAATGAGAACGGATCCCATTCCACCGATTTGAAGTGTTACATCATTGATACCTGTTAATCCTGGAATATAGGAAACGAGAACCGGCAGCGTCGCAATAACTCCTAAACTTGCCGCCAGTAAAAAGATTTTCGTAACCCAATACGGAACTTCGCCCGTCTTTTTATAATAGCGATGACTAATTCTAGCGACAATAAACATCACCCAAATAAACACAACGAGATAAATAAACATCATCTGCGTTTGGTGCAGAATCTGAAGGGTTTCTTCTGAGGGTGCGGTAAATGGAAAAACAATACTAAAAATGACAATCGAAAAAATATTCGGCAAGATATAAGACGGCGCCACAAAGATGAGTCCACCCCATACAATTCCTAGTATTCCGCTTAATAGCGCCCATAGTTTTGATTTTTTTGGTTGTTCTACAGCCTGCACTCACAACGCCTCTTTTCTTCTTGTTTCCCTTATTTTATCACAACTACTCATGTCTCTTTTTCCGAAAATTCTTTAACGAAATGAGATAGCCGATTCCTGAAATAACCGATAAAATGGCTGACCCCGTAAACATAAAGAATACTGGAAGTTTTAACACCCCTGTTATCTGCAGTTGATAAATGGTATTTCTAAGAAATGGTACTGCTACTAGATTATAAGGAAGGGTTGAAACGACTCCAAGGATGCTAGCAACAACAAGCAGAGTCGAAATCCAGCGAGGAACCAGACGGTCGCCTCGATAATAGCGTTTTGCATAGATAGAAATGATTAGCAGTATCCAAACAACAATCGAAATGATGGCTAATGCAGTGTATGCTCCTTGAAGGACTTCCGCAAATTCTTTGACATTAGGTGTAAATGAAAAGAATAAAATAAACATTACTCCCCAGAAAGTTTGAGGTAGAAAACAGAACGGTACCACTACGAATAGTAGTCCCCAACTAATTCCTAGTATTCCGCTTAACAGCGCCCATAGTTTTGATTTTTTTGGTTGTTCTACAGCCTGCACTCACAACGCCTCTTTTCTTCTTGTTTCCCTTATTTTATCACAACCGCTTGCACCTTAGAAGAAAACCACCAACAAAAAACACCTGCGCCAGATGACGCAAGTGCTCAATTCATTTATCCTTTTACAGCAATCGCTTGGATTTCCACAAGAGCATTCTTTGGTAAGGCCGCTGCTTGGAACGCCATACGCGCTGGATACGGAGAAGCAAAATACTCTCCATATACTTCATTCATGTTCGCAAAGTCGTTGATGTCCGCTAGTAGCACGGTTGTCGACACGACTGCATCCATTCCAACCCCTGCACTTTCTAAAATCGCACGGATATTTTTCAATGATTGATGCGTTTGGCTGGCGATATCACTTCCTGCGAACTCCCCTGTTTCAGGAACGATTGGCAACTGTCCAGAGACGACGATTGTTTCTCCTGTGTACGCTACTCCTTGCGAGTAAGGTCCGATTGCCTTTGGAGCCTGTTCTGTTTGAATTACTTTCTTTGTCATGGAAATCCTCCTAGTCTAATGATGGCACAGTGTCCACAAATACATATTTTTTCATACGGTCAAATGCTTCTACAAGACGCGCGTACGGCAACGCGAGGTTAATACGAATACATCCTTCACCAAAGAACATCTTGCCATCTTGCCAAGCCACGCCGACATCCCAGCCGCGTTTTTCAAGCTGTTCCAGCGTCAGATTGTGTTTTT
>CAJZJY010000128.1 GCA_916050055.1 uncultured Streptococcus sp. | reverse complement strand
GATTGGATTATTCAAAGTCAAGCGCGTATCGGGATTGCTGGGGTGAATGGTGTTGGAAAATCAACCTTCTTAAATGCCATTGCCGGACAGATTCCATTTGATAGTGGTCAGTTTGTAGTCGGTGAGACCGTTCGAATCGCCTACTATAAGCAACAAGATGAAGATATTCCAATGGAAAAGCAACTTATCCAATATTTACGTGAAGAAGCGGAAGAGATCAAACGTGAAAATGGAGAAGTAGCATCGATTTCAGAATTACTCGAGACCTTCTTATTCCCAAGACATTTACATGGGGCATATATCCATACATTGTCTGGGGGAGAGAGAAGACGACTCTACTTACTTCGCTTATTGATGACAAAACCAAACGTGTTATTATTAGACGAACCAACGAACGACTTGGATATCGATACATTAACCGTACTCGAAGACTTCTTAGAGTCATTTAATGGGGCGGTTCTTATCGTATCGCATGACCGTTACTTCCTAGATAAGACGGTCGACCAATTATTTGTCATCCGAGGCGAAGGGCAAACAGAACTCTTCTACGGATCGATGAGTGAGTATTTAGAACAAGAAAAGACACTGGCAAAAGTTTTGGTGGAAGCTCCTAAGGTGGAAGCACAAAAAGTGGAGGCACCAAAAGTAGCTCCGGCGAAGAAGATGACGTATCAAGAGAAGAAGGAATGGGAGACGATTGAAGGCACCATTCAAGAACTCGAAGAAAAACTAGAATTCTTGCAAGAGGAAATGAGTGTACATGCACAAGATTTTGCCAAACTACAAGAATTACAAGAGGAATTAGACAAGACGGAAGAAGCGGCAAGTAAAGCTTACGAACGTTGGGAATATTTAGCAGAATTAGCAGGGAATTAAAGAAAGGAACAGATATGACGAAACAATATAAAGACTTACTAAGAAAGATTTTAGAAGAAGGAACCACAAAAACGGACCGTACTGGTACAGGTACAAAAAGTGTGTTTGGCTACCAAATGCGTTTTGACTTGCAAAAAGGATTTCCTCTTTTAACAACAAAACGTGTGGCGTTCGGTTTAATTAAGAGCGAGTTGTTATGGTTCTTACACGGAGATACAAATATCAAATACTTATTAGAACATAACAATCACATCTGGGATGAATGGGCTTTTGAGCGTTATGTTTCTTCTCCAAAATATACTGGTCCTGATATGACAGACTTTGGACGTCGCTGCTTAGAAGACGAAGCGTTTAACGAAGTATACCAAGAAGTGAAGAAAGACTTCTGTGAAAAAATCTTAACGGATGATGCGTTTGCGGCTGAATTCGGTGAACTTGGTAATATTTATGGTTCCCAATGGCGTCACTGGAAAACCACAAAGGGTGAAACGATTGACCAAATCGCAGACTTACTTAACTTATTGAAGAATTCTCCAGATTCACGTCGTATGATTGTATCCGCATGGAATCCAGAAGATGTGCCTAGCATGGCGCTTCCTCCATGCCACACAATGTTCCAATTCTATGTGGCTGATGGTAAATTAAGCTGCCAATTATACCAACGTAGTGCGGATGTGTTCCTAGGAGTGCCGTTCAATATTGCAAGTTACGCTTTATTAACACATTTAATCGCAAATGAAGTTGGTTTAGAAGTTGGCGAATTCGTTCATACATTAGGCGATGCGCACATCTACTTAAACCATATGGAACAAGTAGAGACGCAATTAGCGCGTGAAGAAAGAGAATTACCAAAACTTGTATTAAAACATCCTGAAAAATCAATGTTTGAAATCGATGTTGATGATGTGATTGTAGAAGGATATAATCCACATCCAACGATTAAAGCACCGATTGCCGTGTAATACTGGAGGAAACAGATGTTAATTTATATTTGGGCTCAAGATGAACAAGGACTTGTTGGAAAAGACAATACGCTTCCATGGCGATTACCAAATGATTTGAAATTCTTTAAAGAAGTAACGATGAGACAAACCATTCTCATGGGACGTAAAACGTTCGAGGGGATGGGGAGTCGCTTGCTTCCAGGGCGTCAAACCATTCTTCTTACAAGAAGTGACGATTATGAAGTGCCAGGCGCTGAAGTCGTGACCGAAATCGATGATATTATCGAAGATGCCAAACACGAAGATATTTATGTGTGTGGTGGTGCCGAAGTCTATCGTCTTTTAAAAGACCATGTAGAACTGCTTTATTGCACAAGAATCCATCATACATTTGAAGGGGATACGTATTTTCCAACCGATTTTCCGTGGGGCGATTTTATTAAAGTAAAATCACTCGAAGGAGAAGTGGATGAGAAAAATGTCTATCCGCATACGTTTGAAATCTACGAGAGAAAAGAGGAAACTCTATGACAACATGGCATGATGTCATTGGAGGGGAGAAGGAAAAAGAGTATTTCCATGCAGTACGTTCATTTGAACAGAGCGAGCGAAATCATCATAAAGTGTTTCCAGCTGCAGAGAATGTCTTTAAGGCCTTGGAACTGACACCCTTTGATAACGTGAAAGTGGTTATTCTTGGACAAGATCCTTATCATGGTGACGGCCAAGCACATGGCCTTAGTTTCTCTGTGCAAAAAGGAATCGCCTTGCCACCTTCATTACTGAATATTTATAAGGAACTTGAAAGCGACCTTGGCATTCCTGTTGCAAAGAGTGGAGATTTAACCGCTTGGGCAAAACAAGGAGTGTTGCTTTTGAACACGGTATTAACGGTTCGTGCACACGAGGCGAATAGCCATCGTGGTCAAGGGTGGGAAACTTTTACCGATGCAGTCATTACTTCTCTTAATCAAAGTGACCATCCAATCGTCTTTGTATTGTGGGGGAAACCAGCACAATCGAAAGAGAAGCTGATTACCAATCCGAATCATTTGATTTTGAAGGCACCACATCCAAGTCCGTTGTCATCTTACCGCGGATTTTTTGGAAGTAAACCATTTAGTCAAATTAATGATTTTTTAGAAAAAACAGGTCAAACGCCAATCGATTGGCGCGTAGAGTAAGTGGAAATTATTCCACTTGCTCTATTTTTTTGCCTTTAGTATGAAGTTTGTGGTACGATAGTGAAAACGGTTAAAAGAAAGAAGGGTTTTTATGAAGAAAAAGAGTAAATGGTTTGGTTTATTCGCAACTTTATTGGTGATTTTATCATTGGTGTTTTTAGGAAACACTTCAGCAAAAGCAGCTGAAGGAAAAGAACTTCAAAACGTAATTTCAGGGTTAGAACTTCTTGATCAATCGGATACAAAATTAAGTCCAGATGCAAATGGAGTCTATCAAATCCTTACAAATAGAGCCTATAAATTAAGAGCGGTATTTGACTTAGAACATTACAATGGAGATATTCAAAATGGTGATTTCTTCAAATTAGAAGTTCCTGCTGAGATTACATTTTATGATAACCACGATGTTGAATTAGTAGACTTAGCAACGAACGTTCCAATTGCGGATGCACATTTTGAAGGCCATGGAGATAACCAAGGTGGGACGATTACAGTCACACTGAAGAACCTTGACCAATATTTAGCAGCAAAAGGTGCGGATACAGTCAAAGAGGTCAAAGGAACTTTGGCGCTAAACTTCTTATATAAGAAGAATGTTTCGAACCAACCCGTAACATTTGATTCACCTTCAATGAAGACAACAATTACGCAAACGCATAATGTCCAAACTCTTTCAAATGAAACAGATCCAATTGGTAAAGAAAACTTTGCAAAAATTGGTGGGCAAGCAGCAAATAAAGCATGGACATCAGCAAAATTAGAAGCTGCAGGTTCAAAAGGTTCTGGCCAATACGTTTCAGAGTGGAAAGTACGTGTAAACACAAGTGGA
>CAJZJY010000127.1 GCA_916050055.1 uncultured Streptococcus sp. | reverse complement strand
CAAAATTCTGGATATAAATAATAAAAATGTGATTTATCTTTGAATTTTAATGTGATATACTTAATTTATTCTAAAGACGAGGAGTAATAGTATGGGTATTAGAGAATTTTTCAAAGCTAAAACTGTAGGTGAATATTTAGAAGCAAGAAAAGATCCTGAAAAAATGAAGGAATTATCTGGGAGAACTTGGAAAGATGTGGCAAAGAACTCAGTTAATGCTACTAAAGAGCGCCAGGAAGAATTAAAGAGAAAAGAAATGGAAAAAAAGGCTGTAAAATGTCCTGTTTGTGGAACTATTAATGTTGAGTTTTTACAACAAGATAAGAAATCATTTTCAGCTGGTAAAGCGATTGCTGGTGCTGCTCTGACAGGTGGTATTGGAACTTTGGCTGGATTTGCAGGTAAAAAGGGAAAGTTACAATGGCATTGTAAAGAATGCGGTTGTCTTTTTGAGACGAAGAAAAAATAATTAAAGCGAGACGAAGCTAAATATTATTGAAAAGATTGGGTGATTATATACTACCTGATCTTTTTTTATTAATTTTGCAAAGTGTATTGTTATCGGGTTTACATAGAATCACGTAGTTGAGTTCGGTCTCGTATCGCGCAGTGGTTTATTGACTTTCTTTTCATCGCTCGCGATTCAAGAAAGTCTAATAAACTTTGCGGACGAAAGACTACGAAGCAGAAAAACCTCACACTGTGAGGTTTTTCTTGTCTTCTGTCTTTCTGCCTAATCTTCCCCCGGTCGCATCGGGCGTTTATATTTACTTTTTGATTCTTGTCGGATGATGGTATGTGGGGATTTGCGTCCCGCATTTGAGTTTCGAAAGAGCATTTGCATTTTTTCATCGTCGAAGAGTTCTAAGTTTTGATCGACGAAGTGACTCGCATCAGCTTTCCAATCCGAATGATAGTAATTAAATAATTCGGCCATAGCGACAGTTTTGTCGGTGGCGCTCCCTTTAAATTCAGGGTCTGTTACATCTGTTAAGTATTGTTGCATTTTTGCAATTCTATTTTTATCAAAATCTGCCATAACATTCGCCTCTTTTCAGTCCTATTTTAGCATAGAAGACGTTTTCTTAAAAGAAATTTTTCAAAACTACTGTTCATTTTCATTTGAATGTTTTATACTATTACTTGCTAATTTTTTGAAGAGGAGGGTGTCTGATGGCAAAGGATATGACAAGTGGAAAACCGTTAAAACTGATTTGGAATTTTACAATCCCGCTATTAATTGGGAACTTATTCCAACAATTATACAATATGGCGGATACCTTTATCGTAGGTCGTACCATTGGTGTGCAGGCGTTAGCTGCGGTGGGTTCTACAGGAAGTATTGTCTTTTTAATCATCGGGTTTGCGACAGGGTTAACGGCTGGTCTTGCGATTCCATTAGCGCAACGGTTTGGTGCCAAGGATTATAAGGGCGTGAAGCATAGTTTTTATATTTCCATTTTAATTTCGATTGCTGTGGCGATTGTATTAACCGCACTGAGTATGATTTTCTGTCGCCAGATTCTAGAAATCATGCAGACACCATCTGAGATTATTGATGGAGCTTATGATTATTTAATCGTCATCTTTGGCGGTATTTTCTCCTCAATGGCTTATAATTTACTATCGAATATTTTCCGTTCGATTGGAGATGCGAAAACTCCTTTATATTTTCTAGTAATGGCACGTGTGATGAATATTATTTTGGATATCGTCTTTATTGCTGTTTTTGGAATGGGAGTTGAAGGGGCAGGTTATGCAACGGTTCTTTCGCAAATCTTCTCAGCAGTGGCCTGCGTTGTTTATATTTGGAAGAAGATTCCAGTATTGCGCTTAACGAAGGAAGACCTTGTTGCAACGAAACGAAATATAAGGGAACATTGTCGTATTTCATTCCCGATGGCTTTTCAAGCTTCGATTATTGCCATCGGAACGATTATGGTTCAAATTGCATTGAATCAGTTAGGACCGACTTCGGTTGCGGCACACACAGCAGCACAAAAGATTGACCAGTTAGCGATTCTTCCCATGATGTCGTTTGGAGTCACGATGGCCACCTATTCAGCTCAAAACTATGGTGCGAAGAAATACGATCGTATTTGGCTTGGTGTGCGTGAATGTATTAAATTATCATTGACATTTGCCATTGTGGTAGGGATTATTTTAAATCTATTTAGTCCGATTCTTATTCGTGCCTTCGTTGGAGAAGGTCATGAGGATGTTGTAGCGTTAGGACGACTATTCTTCCTTACAAATGGAACAACGTATAGTTTCCTTTCACTATTATTTATTTACCGTTATACCTTACAAGGGGTAGGAAAAACATTTACGCCGACCTTGGCTGGAATTATGGAACTCATTATGCGTTCTGTTGCAGCAGTGGTTCTTTCAAATATGTACGGCTTCGTCGGAGCAACGGTTGCCAACCCGATGGCATGGTTTGGTTCGATGGTGCCTCTCATGATTGCGTATTATATCTTTAAAAATAAAGTTCAACATGGAGTAGAGCAGTAGTATCAAGCTACTGTTCTTTTTTTGGGAACATATGAAAATTATGAAAACAGTTTTCGAATTAATTGTGAATTATTTAGTTGAATAATTTACAAAGTTATAGTAAAATGATTCTAACTAAAGTGTTTATGGAGGAAAGATTGGATGAAAAAAGAACAATCAATTCGTAAAATTGGAAAACTGATGTTAGCAATTTCGTCTTGCGGAGTTTTATTAACAGCATTCCAAGCGAATAAATCTGTATTTGCGGAAGATGCAACGACTACAGAAGCGACTACAGCTGCTGCAGCAACAACAGAGGCTACAACAGAAGCAACAACTGCAACGACAGAAGCTACAACAGAAGCAACAACTGCGGCTCCAACGCGTGCAGCAAAAGAAGTAAATGCAAAAGTAACTGGTACGATTAAAAACCATGATATTAAATACTATGAATACTACACAGACGTAGATATCGCTGTCTCTCTAACAGATGACGATGTGAAAGAAGGCGACTACGTAACGATTACATTAGAAAACGTAGCCGTGTTAGGTTCATTAGCGGGTAAAGATGTTATTTATGAAGGAAAGAAAATTGGGACCATTTCTATCGTTTCCTTCGAAAACATTAATAAAGCTCGTCAAGGTTCGAACAACAAAGCTCAAATGGAACAAGCTGAATTGGAATCAACACGTGCTACATTAAAAATCACATTTACAAAAGCAGTTGAAGCGGTAAAACCTGATGTGTTGAAACAAGCACAGTTCACAATTAAATCAGATAACGCTTATAACGGAGCTGTTATTGCGAATAAAGACTACACTTTAAATCAAGTGATTAAAGTGGGAGATTCTTCTGTAACAAGTACAGTGGATATTCCAAAAGTAGAGAAATTTGCGACAGAAACAAACTCAATTCACATGCCACCTTCTGGAAATACGATTAAGTTCAACGAAGATGGTTCATACGAAACAAGTTCAGAAATCCAAGTTCGTGGAAGAGAAGGAATGAAGGTTGGTTCAACTGTTGAACTTGAATTCAACGATGCTTCAGGAATTGAGTGGAAAACAAGTGGTGATACTACACTTAAAGTTGGAGATACATTTAACTCTAGATTTATCTTACCAGTTTATAGTTCATATGACGTGAACCAATATGGAGCTTATATCTTCCCAACTGGTGTAGAGCCAACATTCAAAGTTACTTCTATTACAGCTAAGAAAATCACGCTTGAAATGATTTCAGGAGATGTTCCTAAGGAATTAGGAGTATTCTTCCGTATCGGTAAAAATCGTGTGACTATTATCGACAAATCTAAAATTGATATCGAAAAAATGCAATATGACGTTTCAACTGTTGCTACAGCGACTATTGATGGTAAAGATTCTAAAGGAATCTA
>CAJZJY010000126.1 GCA_916050055.1 uncultured Streptococcus sp. | reverse complement strand
GCTCAAGCCTTTCGAGGTTAGTCCGCACGACTGTAATCAGTCCTTTGCGGCTAACCTGCGAATCGTCATCGCCTATGAACGCCTTTTCTCACATCCTGTTTATTAAATTTGGTTTAATTGTCGTAATAATTTTGACAATTCGGTTGTAAGAAAGTGCTTTCTGTGATAAAGTTAACGATAGGAGGAAGACGATGAAGAACGAAATGCAGGATTTTTTAACATATTTAAAAGTTGAACGACGTTATTCGCCGGAGACGATTCATGCGTATGACCGTGATATTCAACATTTTTATGACTATTTGACAGAAGTTCCAATTCATTCTTGGAATGATGTCACAGTCGTTGATGTTCGAATTTATCTTGGTGTATTGCACCGCGAAAAATATAATCGTTCGAGTATTTCTCGTTTTCTTTCGAGTTTACGTTCGTTTTATCATTTTCTTGTCGAAAGAAGCATCGTAGAAACAAATCCTTTTGCGTCTATCAGTTACAAGAAGGGTAAAATGCGTCTACCTGAATTCTTTTATGAGGATGAAATCGAAAAATTTATTGATTCAATTGATGGAAATCAGTCTTTAGACCAACGTAATAAAGCTCTAGTAGAAGTATTATATGCTACAGGTATGCGTGTCAGTGAGTTAACGAATTTAACTCTAGAGCAATTAGATTTTGAAAATAGCATTATTCTCGTCATTGGTAAAGGTTCCAAAGAAAGGTATGTTCCGATTGGTGACTTTGCAAGAACGGCCTTAGAAACGTATCTTGAAGAAGGACGCAAAGACTTGATGGCGAAAGAACGTAAGGACCATTCCTACGTTTTCGTGAATCATTTAGGCGATCCACTGACGACTAATGGGGTTCGTTATATTTTAGAAAAACTGATTCAAGAAAGTGGACTGACCCTTAAAATACATCCGCATATGCTTAGACACACGTTTGCGACTCATTTGTTAAATAACGGTGCGGATATGAGAACAGTACAAGAACTTTTAGGACACGTGAGTCTTAGTTCGACTCAAATTTATACACATGTGACAAAAGAAGCTCTTCAACAAAATTACCAATTATATTTTCCAAGATCTAAAGCTGGGAAGAGTGAATTTGATGCAAGTACCTTTAATAAGAACAATGGAGGAAAATCATGACTACAATTTGTGCAGTAAAAAAAGATAACCAAGTTGCGATGGCTGGTGACGGCCAAGTAACAATGGGTGAAAAAGTGATTATGAAAGGAACCGCTCGTAAAATCCGTCGTATTTTCGACAATCAAGTACTTGTTGGATTTGCGGGTGGCGTTGCTGATGCTATCACTTTAGAGGAAATGTTTGAAGATAAACTCAAACAATTTAAAGGGAACTTACAACGTGCCGCTATTGAAATGGCGAAGCAATGGAGAAGTGACCGTGGTTTACAAAAATTAGAAGCGATGTTAATCGTAATGAATAAAGAGCAAGTGCTCCTTGTTTCAGGGACAGGTGAAGTCATTGAACCAGACGATGGAATCCTAACGATCGGCTCTGGTGGAAACTTCGCTTTATCAGCTGCTAGAGGGCTCCTAAGATTTGGAGATTCGAGTTTAACAGCAGAAGATATCGCTCGTGAAAGTTTAAAAATCGCTTCAGAAATTGATATTTTTACAAACGATAATATCATTACTGAAACGTTAGCGTAAGGAAGTGGTTGTATGCAAGCAAATATTAGTAAAACACCAAGAGAAGTGGTGTCTGAATTAGATCAATTTATCGTTGGTCAACACGATGCTAAACGTGCTTTAGCGGTGGCTCTTCGAAATCGTTACCGTCGTTTATTGTTAGACGAAGAAATGAAAAAAGAAGTGACTCCAAAAAATTTATTAATGATTGGACCTACTGGGGTAGGTAAAACTGAATTAGCTCGTCGTCTTGCTAAATTAGTCGATGCGCCATTCGCAAAAGTGGAAGCCACTAAATTTACGGAAGTTGGTTATGTTGGACGTGATGTAGAATCGATGGTTCGTGACTTAGTCGAAAACGCGATTCAAATCGTTACTAAATTAAAACAAGAAGAAGTTAAACCTCAAGCGTTTGATAAAGCCGTTAAGAAATTAGCGAAGATTTTAAAACCAGGAATCATGAAGAAAGTATCAAATCCGCAACAAGATTCACTTTTTAGTATATTCCAACAAATGGGAATCCAAAATCCTGGTATTGAACCTGAGATGAAAGAAGAAGTCACTGAAGAGATTGCTCAAAAACGACGTGATATCGAGCAACAATTAAGAAATGGTCTGCTCGATTCTAAAGAAGTAACAATTGAGTTAACAGAGAAACCTATGCGTATGGCGGGTTCTGGAAACCAAATGGAACAAATGATGCAAATTCAATCTGTTCTTGACCAAATGACTCCTAAGAAGAAAATTAGCCGTACTGTTACGGTGAAAGAGGCTTTAGAACTATTAACAGAAGAAGAAGCTAATCATTTAATCAATCAAGAAGATATGCATGCAGAAGCGTTGAAGCTAGCTGAAACTTCAGGGATTATCTTTATTGATGAGATTGATAAGATTGCTGCTAAAGGCCATAACGGTGGTGAGGTTTCTCGCGAAGGTGTTCAACGAGACATCTTACCGATTGTTGAAGGAAGCCAAGTCAATACGAAGTACGGTGTGATTAACACAGACCATATCTTGTTTATTGCTTCGGGAGCCTTCCACGTTGCTAAACCAAGTGACTTAATGCCAGAATTGCAAGGACGTTTCCCAATTCGTGTTGAATTACAAGATTTATCAAAAGAAGACTTCGAACGTATCTTAACAGAACCTAAGAATGCATTGCTTAAACAATATAAAGCCTTGTTAGCGACCGAAAATGTAGAAGTCATCTTTACAAAAGAAGCAGTATCTAAACTAGCTGAAATTGCATTTGAAGTGAACAGTACGATGGAAAATATCGGTGCTCGTCGTCTGCACACGATTTTAGAAACAGTACTTGAAGAATTGTTATTTGAAGCACCATCCATGCAAATGGGAAGCATTCAAATTACAGAACAATATGTTGAAAGTAAACTAAATGCGATTCGTGAGGATCAAGATTTAACAAAATACATTTTATAAAAAAGGAGAATACACTTGTGCGTACAATATTAGCTGATTTACGAAAAATAAATGAGATTGTGCAATACGACAACGTGTGGAGAGACTCAGAAACTGCTGACTTACCATTTAATAAGTTAACGGAAATCTTAGGATCTTTATTAAAAGTCGATTTATATATTGCTTCAATCGACGGGAGAATGTTAGGAATTCATGATGAGTTCCAAGTGAATAACGATCGTATGAAAGAGTATAAGGATAATCGTCAATTTCCGAACTTTTATATGAAAGAATTGACGACCTTAAAGTTCACAAAGGAAAATATTCCAGTAACAGATAACTTAACAATTTTCCCTGTTGAACTGCATGATAACTTCCAAGAAGCGATGACTACTGTAATTCCTATTTTTGCTTCAGGAAAACAGCTAGGGTTTGTTGTAATGGGAAAAGAAGGACAACCTTTCTCTACAGATGATTTAATCTTGGCGGAGCACGCAGCTACAGTAATCGGAACAGAAATGCTTCATTGGTATACTCGCAAGATTGAGCAGGAAAAACGTGAGCAACAAAATGTTCATCTCGCGCTCAGCTCATTGTCTTACAGTGAATTAGAAGCCATCAAAGTAATCGTGGGTCTATTCGATGGTATGGATTTGCGTTTCACTGCTCTTAAAATTGCTCAAGAATACCATATCACTCGTACAGTTATCGTGAACGCTATCCGTAAACTTGAATCAGCTGGTATTATTGAAAGCAGAAGCCTTGGTACTAAAGGAACGTACATTAAAATCAAAAACGAAAACATTAAATCTTCGTTATTATCAGAATTAAAACACGCGTAAATCGGGGCGATGATTATGGAAAAAATCTTTATTGAAAATGAGTATTTAAAAGTAGGAAT
>CAJZJY010000125.1 GCA_916050055.1 uncultured Streptococcus sp. | reverse complement strand
AATTGCTTCATGATTACAATGAGTTCTTCGATTTCTTGAGGAGTTAGTACCGCTGTAGGTTCGTCGAAAATTAAAATATCCGCACCACGATATAAAGTTTTCAAGATTTCAACACGTTGTTCCATCCCAACAGTGATATCTTCAACTTTCGCATCAGGGTCTACAGCTAGATGGTATTTCTTAGAAAGTTCCATAATTTCTTGTTTTACCGCATTTTTATCGATAAAACCGAACTTTGTTTGCTCCTTACCCAGGATAATGTTCTCCACTACGCTGAATTTCTTCACAAGCATAAAGTGTTGGTGAACCATTCCAATTTTTAAGCGATTCGCTGTATTTGGCGAATCAATTTTTGTTGGAACACCATTTACTTTAATTTCTCCTTCCGTTGGTTCTAATAACCCTGAAAGGATATTCATTAATGTCGATTTCCCCGCTCCGTTTTCTCCAAGAAGCGCATGGATTTCGCCTTTTTTCAATGTTAAATCAATCTGATTATTGGCTACAAAATTACCAAACTTTTTTGTGATGCCTTTCATCTCAATCACAAATGATTCTTCTACCAATCGTCTCACCCCGTACAATGTTCTATGTATACAAAAGTAGGAGCGAAGAAATTCGTATTCTCTTCAACTCCTACTCCTCTTAATTCAAGTTTGTTTGTTAAAATTAAGGTTTCGCAGGAACTTCTTGTTTTCCTTCGATAATTGCTTTTTTGTATGCAGCAACTTTTTCCTTAACTGCGTCTGATAATTGACCATCTGTTAAACCAACACCGTTATCAGATAATCCGTAAAGTACTTGTTCACCACCGTGGTAGTTCCCTTTAGCAGCATCTTCACTAAATTTGATAAGTGCTTGTTTTACACCTTTAAGTGTAGATGCCAATGTTACGTTACGAGAGTCGTTCACTTTACCTTCTGCTTGTTGGTCTTGGTCAACCCCGATTACCCAAATTTGACGATCTGGATTTGCTTCAACGATTGATTTAGCTGCTGCGAATACTCCAAGTCCTGCACCACCAGCTGCTGCATAAATAATGTCAACATCTGAAGCGTACATTGCTTCTGCAAGAGATTTTGCTTTAGCACCATCTGAGAATGATTCAGCATATTGGATTTCAACAGTTGCTTTAGGGTTAACTGCTTGAACCCCAGCTTTGAAACCAGCTTCGAATTTGTCTAATGCTGGGCCGTGCATACCACCGATGAAAGCTACTTTGTTTGTTTTAGTTGTTGCACCTGCCGCAACCCCTGCAAGGAATGCCGCTTCTTGGTCTTTATAGTTGATTGAAGCTACGTTTGGTTGTTCAACCACACTATCGATAATCGCAAAGTGTGCATCTGGATTTTGTTTTGCTGCTTCATCAACAGCTTTTTGTAATTTAAATCCGATTGCGAAAATAATATTGTACTCATTTAAAACCGCAGTGTTAAGGTTTGTAGTATAGTCAGATTCTGCTTTTGAAAGAATGTAATCAATACCATTCCCTTTTGTTTTACCACCGTTGTTTTTACCCCATTCTTGAAGGCCTTCCCAAGCGCCTTGGTTGAATGATTTATCGTCAATACCACCAGTATCAGATATCATTACCGCTTTAAAGTTGTCTGAAGAGCCAGCGTTTTGAGAAGATGCTTGTGAGCTATCAGATTTTGATCCGCCACACGCTGCCAATACAGCAGTCGCACCAAGTGTCAATGCAAATAAAGCTAAATTCTTTCTAGTTTTCACGATAAAAAACCTCCAATAAATGATTTACTACAGTCATTCTAACATAAATAGAATGAAAATCAAGCTAAATCTTTTCATTGGAGGTACTTTTTATGAAAAACGTTCGGTTTTTACATTTCTACGCGTTCGTTTCACCTGGTTCGGAAGCGTCGTTTTCATTGAAAACATGAACATTCACTTTTCTTCCTTTACTTCCATCTGCAGGTCCAACATAACCACGCGCTTCTAAATCATCAATCATACGCGCTGCACGGTTGAATCCGATACGGAATCTTCTTTGTAAATAAGAGGTACTAATCGTTTCTTGTTCTTTTAATAGTTCGATGACTTCGTAGAATAATTCGTCTTCTGGTTCACTTCCACCAGCAGAGCTTGTATTTTCTGAAGGCATCATCGCTTCATCATACTCTACTTCTTGTTGATTCTTGACGAAATCAACGATACGTTCGACTTCTTCGTCCGTTAGGAATGCTCCTTGTACACGAATTGGTTTATTTTCACCCATCGGCATATATAGCATATCCCCACGACCTAGAAGTTTCTCAGCACCATTGGCATCGATAATGGTACGAGAGTCTGTACCACTTGATACCGCAAAGGCAATACGAGAAGGAACGTTGGCTTTAATAATCCCTGTAATTACGTCAACGGATGGACGTTGTGTTGCAAGAATCATATGAATTCCGGCAGCACGGGCCATTTGCGCAAGACGAATAATCGCATCTTCCACTTCATTACTTGCCACCATCATTAAGTCCGCAAGTTCGTCTACGATTACGACAATATAAGGAAGTGTTGGGTTATTTTCGCCAGTTTCACGGTTATATTGTTCGACATGAGCATTATATCCATCAATATTACGCATACCCATTGAAGCGAACAATTCGTAACGTTTTTCCATCTCAGCTACAACCTTTTGTAAGGCTTGAGCGGCTTTACGAGGGTTCGTTACAACTGGAGTTAATAGATGAGGAATGCCATTATACACATTCAACTCCACCATCTTCGGATCGATCATCATTAATTTCACTTCATGCGGTTTTGTCTTCATTAAGATACTTGTGATAATGCCATTAATACATACGGATTTACCAGAACCCGTTGACCCGGCAATTAACATATGCGGCATTTTTGTAATATCGCAAAGACGAACATTACCAGAGATATCTCTTCCTAATGGTACGTCTAAAGGTTTTGGCGATTGAATCGCTGATTGAATCACATCGCTAAACGATACAAAACTTGTTTGGCTATTTGGAACTTCAATCCCTACATAAGGCTTCCCTGGAATTGGCGCTTCGATACGAATATCTTTAGCAGCAAGTGCAAGCGCGATATCATCACTCAAGTTCACAATCTTACTTACTTTTACACCAATCGCTGGTTGAATTTCGTATTTTGTAACGGCTGGCCCTAACATTGGGTTTGGCATTACTTTAGCATCCACCCCGAAACTTGCAAAGGTACGTTCTAAAATACGCATATTGCGTTCTACAATCGTACGTTCATTCGATTGATCCGATTGTTGTACAGGATTTAATAAAGTCACTGGTGGCAACTGATAATCTTCATCATTTTGTTCACCACTCATTGAAAGTTCCCCGATGTCTTCCCCATCATCCTCAAACTCAGGCTCTTCTGGCTTTTGAACTGAAACAGGTGCTACTGGTTGAACAGGTGCTACTGGTTCCATTGGAGGAATCGGTTCAATCGATTCTACCATTGGAGAAGTTGCATATTCATCTTCTGTTAAGGTTTCATCTTCATATTCATCAAAGAACACATCTTTCATTCGGTCTAATAACGAATGAGGTTTTCTTGGTTCTTTTGGTGTTTCAGGTGTTTCTGTTTGTACTGGAGCAGGAGCTGGTGTTACAGGTGTTGCTACACCTTTCTCCTCAACTTCTTGTTCTTCTTCCAAACGGCGCGCTTCACGTTCTGCCTTACGCTCAGCTAATTTTTCAGACGCATTCGCTGTTTGCGTACGAACAAAATCCATCACATCACTTAAATGCACGTTGAAGATTAAAAGTCCGCTACATACTAATAATAGGAATACGATTAAATACGTTCCCCATTGCGAAACAAGGAAATACGTACAAGAATAAAGAAGTGTTCCTAACACCCCACCACCAAGTCGTTGAGAAATGGTATTAGACGTAAAGTCCACCATGAAACGATTCATCATTTCTTGGAATACCGGAGAACCTGAACTAGTAAAGCTACTATAAGTCATCACAGACACGAGATCGGAAG
>CAJZJY010000124.1 GCA_916050055.1 uncultured Streptococcus sp. | reverse complement strand
CCCATTAAATCACTAACGGCAACGCCCACAGTTTTACTTCCGACATCTAATCCCATTAATCTCATACTAGGCATCTCTTCCTGTTGAGCGGATATAATGTCTAATGAGTTCTTCCAAAATCTCATCTCTTTCGTGGCGACGAATTAGGTTACGTGCATCACGATGTCTTGGAATATAAGCTGGGTCTCCAGATAACAAATATCCTACGATTTGATTAATCGAACTATATCCCTTCTCATTCAACGCATCATAAACGATGGTTAATGTTTCTTGAACAGTTTTTTCGTCCTTTTCATTAAATTTAAATAGGACTGTTTCATCTATTGAACTCATAGCGACACCTCATTTCAATATATATACTTATTTTACAGGATTTTGGGTGAAACTACAATCGATACTTACCGATTCTTAATATTTAGAAAGCCTTTCCTTTGCTTATAAAACAAAAACCTTCCTTAAAACTCACTCAGGAGTCTAAGGAAGGTTTCATCATTTCCATCATTATTTAGCTAAATATTCTTTTAGCAATTCGAATGCTTGTGGAATACCTGCAGGATTCTTACCCCCTGCTTGCGCCATATCAGGACGGCCTCCTCCTCCACCTTGGATGGCTGGAGCAATTGCCTTAATGATATCGCCTGCTTTTAATCCTTTTGCATTTGCATCTTTCGATACGGCTACTAAAAGATTTGCTTTATCTTGTGAAGATGTACCTACTACAAAGATATCGCTGGCACCTTTTTGTCTCCATGTATCTGCTAATTGACGTAATTCATCCATCTCTTTATTTTCAAGAGCTACAGTAATGAATGAAGTTCCGTTCACTTCTTCTACTTTGTTGAAGACATCTGCTACTTCAGATTTCATGATTTTAGCTTTTAGTTTTGCAATTTCGCCGTTTGCTTCTTTCAATTCTTGGCCTAAAGTAGCCACACGTTCTACAACAGTATCTAATTGAATAGCTTTCACTTCACCAGCTACTTGTTTTAATAAGTTTTCGTGATGGCTTAATAACTCAAAGGCTTCTTTACTTGTAACAGCCTCGATACGACGAACACCCGCACCGATACCAGATTCAGAAACAATCTTGAATAATCCGATTTCTTGAGTGTTTCCAACGTGGATACCACCACAAAGTTCGATTGACCAGTCTCCAATGTTTACCATACGAACTAAGTTGCCGTATTTCTCACCAAAGAGTGCCATTGCCCCACGGCTCTTCGCATCTTCTAATGTTGTTTCAATCGTAATCACTTCTAAACCAGCCCAGATTTTCTCATTTACGATACGTTCCATTTCAGCTAATTCTTCAGCCGTTACTTGTCCAAAGTGACTGAAGTCGAAACGTAATCCAGTTGGTGTTACAAGAGAACCTGCTTGGTTTGCGTGAGTTCCTAGAACATCTTTCAATGCTTGGTGTAATAAGTGAGTTGCTGTGTGGTTTTTAATGATTTTAGCACGTTCAGATGCATCTACCACTAATGTGTATGTTGCATTCACTTGTAAGTCAGCTAATACTTCTACAGTGTGTAATGGTTGTCCGTTAGGAGCTTTCTTCACTTGTAACACATTCGCTACAACCGTACCGTTAGCATCTTGGATTGTACCGTGGTCTGCTAATTGTCCACCCATTTCAGCATAGAAAGGTGTACGGTCAAATACTAATTGAGCATGTGCATCTTTATGTGCAGATTCTACTAACTCATCATCGACAACGATAGCTTTTAATACGCCTTCTTCTGTTGTTGAAGCATACCCAACGAATACACTTTCTGCAGTGATATCACGTAGTACTGCAGATTGTACGTTCATTGATGTTTCAGTATTACGAGCAGCACGCGCACGGTCTTTTTGAGCTTGCATTTCTGCTTGGAATCCTTCTTCATCAACAGTGAAACCATTGTCACTTGCGTATTCTAATGTTAATTCATATGGGAATCCATAAGTATCATATAGTTTGAACGCATTTTCGCCAGAAAGAGTTGTTTCGTTTGCTTCTTTCATATCCGCAAAAATAGTTTCTAAGATTGCTAAACCATCGTGAATTGTTTCTTGGAAACGATCCTCTTCGTTTGCAATCACTTTTTGGATAAATTCCATGTTTTCAGTCACTTCTGGATAGTAGCTATGCATAATTTGCGCTACTGTTGGAACTAATTTTGTTAAGAATGAACCTTGAATTCCTAAACGTTGTCCGTGCATTACAGAACGACGGATTAAACGACGGATGATATATCCACGACCTTCGTTTGAAGGAAGCGCGCCATCCCCAATCGCAAAGCTTACCGCACGAATGTGGTCAGCGATAACTTTGAACGATACATCTGTTTCTTTAGAGTCATTGTATTTCTTGCCATCGCTTAAGCTTTCTAATTGCTTAATAATTGGCATAAATAAGTCTGTTTCAAAGTTTGTTGGCGTATCTTGAATAACAGATACCACACGTTCTAGCCCCATCCCCGTATCGACGTTCTTATGTGGTAATGGTGGATAAGTTCCGTCTGGCATATGGTTGAATTGAGAGAATACTAAGTTCCAAATTTCTAAGTAACGTTCGTTTTCTCCTCCAGGATAGTTTTCTGGATCATCTTCTGCTAAGTTATTATATTTTTCTCCACGGTCGTAGAAAATCTCAGTATCCGGACCACATGGACCAGCACCGATATCCCAGAAGTTATCTTCTACTGGAATGATATGATCTTCTGGAAGACCAACTTTATCCATCCATAATGTTTTTGTTTCAGGATCTTTTGGATAGTAAGTAACGTATAGACGGTCTGGATCGAGTCCTAACCATTTTTCGCTTGTTAGGAATTCCCATGCCCATGGAATTACTTCTTCTTTGAAGTAGTCCCCAATTGAGAAGTTCCCCATCATTTCGAATAATGTATGGTGGCGAGCTGTATGCCCTACATTTTCGATATCGTTTGTACGAATACTCTTTTGAGCATTTGTAATACGTGGAACTTCTGGTGTTTCCGTTCCATCGAAGTATTTCTTAAGCGTTGCAACCCCTGAGTTAATCCATAATAATGTTGGATCGTTTACAGGAATTAAGCTAGCACTTGGTTGCACCTTATGTCCTTTTTCTTGGAAGAAATCAAGGTACATTTGACGAATTTCGCTACTTGATAATTTTTTCATCTTCATTCTCCTTCTTTTTGTAAATAAAAAAACTGCCCCATTGCTGCAAGGGCGTCCTACCGCGGTACCACCTTGCTTACAATGAAACAGCTGTTCATTCATCTCTAATTCCGATAACGCTGGAAGGGCGTTTGTATTTCTACAAAATTTTCAATCGGGAGCACGATTTTGATGGCTATTTTCACCAGACAAGCCTCTCTAATATGTAAAATCTCAATCCGATTGCTTACCTTTAGAAGTATACGAAAAGCGCCTTGTTTTGTCAACTATTCTAAGGGGTTGCGATTTTTAAGTTCTCCCTTATTTGACATAATCGATTAAGTATCCGTACCCTTTCGAAACCATCTCTTCTAATGGAATAAACTTGATAGAAGCACTATTAATACAAAATCGAAGTCCACCCTTATCACGTGGTCCATCTTCAAACACATGGCCTAAATGAGAGTTTGCAATGCGGCTTCTCACTTCAATCCTTTTCATATTGAAACTTGTATCTTCGTGATAAGTCACTACTTCCGAGGAAATTGGTTTTGTAAAACTTGGCCAGCCACAGCCTGATTCAAATTTATCCTTTGAAGAAAATAGTGGTTCTCCTGTAGCAACATCTACATAAATTCCTGGAGCATGATTATTCCAATATTCATTTGAAAAAGCGACTTCTGTTCGATTCTCTCTAGTGACAGCATATTGTTCCTTTGTCAACGTTTGTCTCAAAGTTTCATCATCCGGCAAAGGATATAATCGTGGATCAATCACGGGATCATTCGCTTTATTGACATCGATATGACAATACCCATTCGGATGTTTTTTTAAATAATCTTGATGATATTCTTCTGCTTCGATAAAATTACGTAACACTTCCGTTTCCACCGCTAATTTCTTTCCA
>CAJZJY010000123.1 GCA_916050055.1 uncultured Streptococcus sp. | reverse complement strand
TATTAATGGGACCTCCTGGTGCTGGTAAAGGCACTCAGGCAGCTCGACTTATTGAAAAATACGGTATTCCCCAAATTTCAACAGGTGATATGTTCCGCGCTGCGATTAAGAACGAAACACCTCTTGGAGTTGAGGCTAAGAAATACATCGATGCTGGTCAATTGGTACCAGACAGTGTAACTGTTGGTATCGTACGTGATCGCTTGGTGAAAGATGACTGCAAATCTGGATTTATTCTTGACGGTTTCCCAAGAACTACAGCACAAGCTGTATCCTTGGATGCAATCCTTAAAGAATTAGGAATTTCTTTGGACGCTGTACTTAACTTAAACGTTCCTACTGAGGAATTGGTTAAACGTATTAGCGAACGAGCTGTTCTAGAAAATCGTGCTGATGATAACCCTGAAACAGTACAGAAACGTCTAGCTGTGTATGACGAATCTACTAAACCATTAATCGACTACTATCGCAACAGCGGATTGTATGAAGAAATCAATGGTTTACAAGATGTAGACGCAGTATTTGCTGACATCATTAAGGCGTTGGAGAAATAATCTATGATTATTTTGAAATCGCCCCATGAGATTGAATGTATCCGCAAGGCAAGTAAGCTTACAGCAGACACGTTGTCCTTGTTAGTAGAAAAGGCTAAACCTGGCATCACGACGCTTGAGTTAGATACAATTGCCGAAGAATATATTCGCAGCCACGGTGGTATACCAAGTTGTAAAGGGTACTATGGATTCCCTGCAACAATCTGTGCTTCTGTCAATGAAGAAGTCGTTCATGGTATTCCGAGCGCTAAGCGCAAGCTTAAAAACGGCGATATCCTCAGTATTGATCTCGTATCATCTATTGATGGATATCACGGCGATTCGGCTGTGACGGTTCCTATCGGTCACGTCAAACCTGATGTGATGAAATTGTTAAAAGTTACAGAAGAAAGTCTGTTCAAGGGAATTGAACAAGTGAAAGTTGGTAACCGAATTGGTGCCATCGGCCACGCTGTTCAAACGTATTGTGAGAAACATGGTTACGGTGTCGTTCGCGACTTCGTAGGTCATGGTTTAGGCCGCGAAATGCATGAAGATCCGCAAATACCAAACTATGGTAGTCCTGAACAAGGACCTATTATGAAACCAGGTATGGTATTGTGTATCGAACCGATGATTACTCTAGGGACGCATCGTGTTCGTGTATTAGGGGATGACTGGACAGCAGTTACCACAGATGGTAAACCTGCTGCTCATTTCGAACATACAGTGGTTGTTACAGAAAACGGCCCTGAAATATTAACTATGCGGGAAGAACCGCGGTTAATTAAATAAAACAGGTAACCGGAGGAAAAGATATGTCAAAAGAAGACGTTATTGAGGTGGAAGGTACGGTAGTTGAGGCTTTACCGAATGCCATGTTCCAAGTTGAATTGGAAAATGGTCATATCGTATTGGCTCATGTGTCAGGTAAAATGCGTATGAATTTTATCCGTATTCTTCCTGGTGATAAAGTTACTATGGAACTGACACCGTATGACTTAAATCGTGGTCGCATCACCTATCGCTTTAAATAAGCATAGGGTCCACAAAGGAGGTACTAATGAAGGTTCAACCATCAGTTAAAAAGATATGCGAAAAATGTAAAATCATTAAACGCAAAGGCCGTGTAATGGTTATTTGCGAAAATCCAAAACATAAACAAAAACAAGGATAATCTGATAGGAGGTGGATGATTAGATGGCACGTATCGCCGGTGTAGATTTACCTCGTGATAAACGAGTGGAAATTGGTTTAACTTATATTTATGGTATTGGTCCTACTTTAGCAGACGAAATTCTAGCTAAAACTGGTATCAATCCTGACACACGTGTTCGCGATCTTTCTGAAGATGAAGTAGCGAAAATTCGTGAAGTGTTAGATGCTGATTATAAAGTAGAAGGTGACCTTCGTCGTGAAGAAGCACTTAACATTAAACGCTTGATTGAAATCAACTCCTATCGAGGCAAACGTCATCGTATGGGTTTACCACTTCGTGGTCAACGTACTAAAACGAATGCACGTACTCGCAAAGGTCCTAGAAAAGCAATTGCTGGTAAAAAGAAATAAGATAAAGGAGGGATAAAGCGTGGCTAAAAAAGTTGTTAGAACAAAAAGAAAAGAAAAGAAACATATTGAATCCGGTGCGGCTCATATTCGTTCTACATTCAATAACACTATCGTAACTTTGACAGATACAAACGGTAATGCGTTGTCTTGGGCTTCCGCTGGTGGCTTGGGCTTCCGTGGTTCCCGTAAATCCACTCCATTCGCTGCTCAAATGGCTGCTGAACAAGCTGCTAAAGCTGCAATGGAACATGGTCTTCGCACTGTTGAAGTATTCGTAAAAGGTCCTGGATCCGGCCGTGAAGCTGCAATCCGTGCTTTACAAGCTGCAGGTCTTGAAGTTACTTCCATTAAAGACGTAACTCCAATTCCTCACAATGGTTGTCGCCCTCCAAAACGCCGTCGTGTATAATTGATAGCGGCCGATTTGATACGGTGCTATAATTAAACTATGAACGTGTGTTGTATAGGAGGATGTTCCTGATGAGCGAAGAAAAGAAACTTAAAATCGAGAAAGTGGACATCGCCGACGGCGGTCGCTATGGTAAGTTCGTATGTGAACCATTGGACCGTGGCTATGGTATCACTCTCGGTAATAGCTTACGCAGAATTTTGCTTTCATCCTTGGATGGGGCAGCTATCACCTCTATCAAAATTGATGGAGTTCTTCATGAATTCTCTACTATTCCTGGTATTCGCGAAGACGTTACGGATATCATCCTTAACTTAAAGCAATTGTGCATCAAAGTTGAAGAAGATGCTCAATTACCTTTGGAAGTACACTTTGATTTCCAAAAGGACGGCGTATTGACAGCTGCTGATTTGGCTGAACAATTCCCACCAGAAGTAGAAGTATTGAATCCTGAACTCGTGATTGCGACAATGGATGAGACAGCTCATCTCGTAATGGACGTAGTAATCGAACGTGGCAAAGGTTACGTTCCTTCCACGAAGAATAAAAAAGATACAGATGTAATCGGTTGTATTCCAATCGATTCCATCTTCTCTCCAATTCTTCGTGCTAAATACGAAGTGAGTGATGTTCGCGTAGGTAATGAAATGGACTTTGACAAACTTACATTAGAAGTTTGGACTGATGGTTCCATTACCGCTGCTGATGCAGTGGCAAAATCTGCTGCCATTATGATTGGTTATTTAGGGAACTTCACTAAATTAGCGCACTCTGCAGACGTTGTAGATGTTAACACAGGTGAAGGCGGTATTGTTGTTGATCCAGTAGGTTCCGATAATGAAGAACCAGCTGTAGATGACGGCCCAGCAAAGATTTCCATCGATGAGTTGGAGCTCTCTGTTCGTGCGTATAACTGCTTGAAACGTGCTGGCATTAATACAATTGCAGACTTGCTAGACAAAACCATTGATGACTTAGGAAAAGTTCGCAATTTAGGCAAAAAATCCATCGATGAAATTGAGGAAAAACTCAACAATCATCCAGGTGGTTTTCAACTTAAACAAAAAGGCGAATAAGGAGGAAGACGAATGTACAGAAAATTAGGCCGCGATAGCTCCGCTCGTAAAGCGTTGTTCCGTAGCATGTTAACATCTTTCTTCCAATATGAGCGTATTGAAACTACTGAAGCTAAAGCGAAAGAACTTCGCTCTTTAGCTGATCAAATGGTAACTTTGGCTAAACGTGGTGATCTTCATGCACGTCGCCAAGTTCTTGCATACCTCATGGATGAAAGCGTAGTAAAAAAATTGTTTGATACAATTGCTCCAAAATATGCAGACCGTCAAGGTGGTTACACTCGTGTAATCAAAACTGGTCTTCGCAAAGGTGACGCTGCACCTTTGGCTATTATCGAGTTAGTTTAATCAAACTCATACGGTGTTGTAACTTATGTTGCAGCACCGTTTTTTTATTGTCAATTTTATGGTACAATCGATTAGTATAATATCGTAATATGTTAGCAGTTATCGTAAATATTGAATATGTATTGTTAACCGTAAAGGGGTTTACTTTCATAGAAACGAAATTGACTAGAAAGATAGAGGCTATTCATGAACGAAA
>CAJZJY010000122.1 GCA_916050055.1 uncultured Streptococcus sp. | reverse complement strand
ACGGATTTATGATGAAGATGAGAAGAATTCGGTGCAAATCTTCCGAAGTTTATTGTATATCGTGCAGAGTTTGATAATGACCGTTTAACGGATAAATATATTCGTGAAGAAATTGCTCAAAAATATCAATTAGTAAAAACTGTTGGTGAGATGGAGATTTATCAACTCATTCAAAATTAGTTTTTTCCTTTTCATTTTCACGTCATTATGATAGGATAAAGCATATATAGAAAACACATTGATGGAAAAGGGTTTTTAACAAAGCTTTTCAGGGAGGAAGATTCTGACTGCAAGTCTTCCAAGTCACGTTTCAAACTTTTCACTTCCAGAGTGACCATTGGGATTCACTGATGAATAATGGTTCGGGTCGCCCCCGTTAACAGCGTCCAAGTGTCTTGAGCAGGTCTCAAGGAACAAGGGTGGTACCGCGAAATTTCGTCCCTTATAGTCTATTGGCTATAAGGGATTTTTATTTTTATAAGGAGGAATACAATGAATTTAGAAGAAATGAAAGTACAGTTTGATGCGATTCGTAAAGATGTGCTTGCTTCATTAGACGAAGTAACAAACCTTAAAGAGCTCGATCAAATTCGTGTACAACAATTAGGGAAAAAAGGACCAATCACGGAAGTTCTTAAAAACATTAAAAACTTAGCCAACGAAGAGAAACCTAAAGTGGGGGCTCTTGCCAATGAATTACGTTCTGTATTAGAAGAAAAAATCGCTTCTGTTAAAGAAGTGCTTGAAGCTAAAGCACTAGAAGAAGCGTTACAATCTGAAACGATTGACGTCACAATGCCAGGACGTCCAATGGAACGTGGAACTGCTCACGTACTAGCACAAGTTCAAGACCAAGTGGAAGATTTCTTCATCGGCCTTGGATACCAAGTGGTAGAAGGACCAGAAGTGGAATCAGACCACTATAACTTCGAGATGATGAACTTGCCAAAAGATCACCCAGCGCGTGATATGCAAGATACA
This sequence comes from uncultured Streptococcus sp., assembly GCA_916050055.1. Lineage (GTDB taxonomy): Bacteria > Bacillota > Bacilli > Lactobacillales > Aerococcaceae > Granulicatella. The sequence continues at coordinate 3,169 of CAJZJY010000122.1, read as the reverse complement.
TTCTACATCACCCCTGAGTACTTACTTCGTACACAAACTTCTCCAGTACAAGCACGTACAATGGAAAAACATGACTTTACAAAAGGACCATTGAAGATGTTAAGTCCGGGTCGTGTATTCCGTCGTGATAACGATGATGCGACGCACTCACATCAGTTCTATCAAATCGAAGGTCTTGTCATCGATAAACACATTACGATGTCCGACTTAAAAGGGACTCTTGCGGCATTTGCAAAAGAAATGTTCGGAGAAGACCGTGAAGTCCGTCTTCGCCCAAGTTACTTCCCATTCACTGAACCATCTCTAGAAGTCGATATTAGCTGCTTCAAATGTGGTGGCGAAGGCTGTTCTGTATGTAAAGGAACAGGCTGGATTGAAGTGTTAGGTAGTGGGATGGTACATCCAAACGTCCTTGAAGCTGCCGGTGTGGATTCAACTGTCTACGGAGGATTTGCCTTCGGGTTAGGTCAAGACCGTATCGCGATGTTGAAATATGGAATTGAAGATATTCGTTCATTATATACAAACGATGTGCGTTTCTTGAGCCAATTTACGAAAGAATCATAAGAGGAGGAAGAACATGAAATTATCATACGAATGGTTAAATGAATATATTGATTTATCACAAATCACTCCTCAAGAATTAGGAGAAAAAATGTCTCGTACAGGGATCGAAGTCGATAGCGTAACGGTTCCCGGCGAAGGGTTAAAAGGATTAGTGGTTGGTTTAGCAACCCAAGTCGTTGACCATCCAGATTCAGACCACTTACACGTTGTCACAGTTGAAGTAGGACAAGACGAGCCGCTTCAAATCGTGTGTGGCGCTCCAAATATCGCAGCAGGCCAAAAGATTATCGTGGCGACTCACGGTGCACGCATTGCTGGCGGTCATAAAATTAAACGTGGAAAATTACGTGGCGTAGAATCTCAAGGGATGATTTGTTCCTTACAAGAAATTGGTGTGCCAAGTAACTTAGTACCAAAAGAATACGAAGATGGAATTTACGTCTTCACAGATGACAGTATTGAAGTGGGAAGCGACGCGGTTCATGCATTAGCGCTTGATTCAGCAATCGTGGAACTTGATATCACTGCAAACCGTTCTGACGCGTTAAGCATGCGCGGTTCTGTTCACGAAATCGGTGCGATTTACAACTTGAAGAACAATTTAGAACCAGATGCATTCGAAAAAGGAACGTCTTCTGAAATTCCAGGCGTTGTTACAGTTTCTGTAGAAAGCGAAGCAGACGCTCCTGCATACCACGCATTCTTAATCGAAGGTGTTAAAGTGGCTCCAAGTCCACAATGGTTGCAAAACCGTTTAATCGCAGCGGGCGTTCGTCCAATCAATAATTTAGTAGACGTAACAAACTACATTTTAATGGAATACGGTCAACCGCTTCATTCATTTGACTACGATAAATTGCCTGAAAAAGCGATTCATGTTCGTCGCGCAATTGAAGGCGAAACATTAGTGACTTTAGATGGGGAAGAACGTACATTAGAAAACGAAATCGTGATTACTTCAGGCGGCCAACCAGTCGCATTAGCTGGGGTAATGGGTGGATTAAACACTGAAATCTCTGACGAGACAACTACAGTCTTATTAGAAGCAGCCTTATTCGATCCTAAAGCGGTTCGCTTAGCTTCACAAAAACATAACTTACGTAGCGAATCAAGTGCTCGTTTTGAAAAGGGCATTAACAAAGCGACAATCGTTCAAGCTGGAAAACGAGCTGCAGCATTGATTGCTGAACTTGGCGGCGGAACAGTGAAAGAGGCCTTTGCTTCTGCACAAAGCTATGATTTAGAATTACCAGTTGTGAGCATCACTCTAGAACGCTTAAATCACGTTTTAGGAACAAGTTTAACACTAGATGAAGTGAAACAAGTATTTGCGCAATTAGAATATCCAACAACTGTAGAAGGAACACGTTTCGATGTGACAATCCCTGCATGGAGATTTGATATTTCTATCGAAGCAGACTTAGTGGAAGAAGTGGGCCGTATTTACGGATACGACAAGATTCCTGCAACATTACCAACAACTGAAAGTACAGTGGGTGGCTTAACAGACAAACAACGCTTCATCCGTTACACTCGTCAATTCATGCAAGGAGCTGGACTTTCACAAGCGTATACTTATGCCTTAACAACTCCAGAGAAATCAAAATGGTTTACGAAGAAAGATGCAACAAGCGTGCGATTAAGCTGGCCAATGAGTGAAGATCGTAGCGAATTACGTCAATCACTATTACCAAGTTTATTAGAAGCCGTTCAATACAATGTGGCTCGTTCACAAAACAACGTGAAATTATTCGAAGCTGGCCGTGTGTTCAAGTTAGGTACTGCTGGAAGTGAAGATTTCATCGAGAACGAAGTCGTTGCAGGTATTTTAACAGGAGATGTGACAAGTGCGAACTGGAACCATAAAGCAGAGAAAGTGGATTTCTATGTGGTAAAAGGAATTCTAGAAGAGTACTTCGCGCAACTTGACTGCTTAGATCGCGTCCGCTTCGAACCTTTAACAGACATCGAAGAATTACACCCAGGACAAACAGCGCGCATTCTTTTAGACGGCGAAGTGATTGGGTTAATCGGTAAAGTTCATCCAACCGTGCAAAAAGCATTAGACTTACAAGACACATTCGTCTTCGAGTTAGATGTGGAACCATTACTTGAAGCGAACTTACAAGAAGCGGTGATTCAATCTGTTGCGAAATATCCAAGCATGACGCGCGATATCGCTATCTTAGCACCAACTTCATTAACTCATGCAGAGTTAGTGGATGTGATCCGTGCAAATGCGGGTGAGTTCTTATCGAAAGTAACGTTATTCGACGTTTATAAAGGAGAACACGTGCCAGAAGGATTCCAATCATTAGCGTATTCATTATTGTTTGTGAACCGCAATGCGACGTTGGAGGAGGATGTTATTAAGTCCGCCATGACTCGCGTAGAAGAAGCATTAGTTGCTTTAGAAAACGTATCTATTCGATAAAATAAAGTCAGTACGAAGATTATTTTATGTAGTACTATAAAAACTTAGATTACCTTTGGTTATCTTCATAATAACGACAATAGCTGTACCGGATTGAGCCTTGCGTCTCAGTTCCTACCGAGCCTCAAAGATTCTCTAGAAAATAAATTTTCAAGAGAATCTAATTCG
>CAJZJY010000121.1 GCA_916050055.1 uncultured Streptococcus sp. | reverse complement strand
GCTTACTACCGATTGGTGGATATGTTCGTATGGCTGGGCACGATGAAGATGAACAAGAAATTAAACCAGGGATGATGATTACAATTGTTCTTGATAGTGAGAATGTTGTTCAAAAATTAAACTTTGACGATAAAATCATTATCGAGAATTCAGTCCCTTTCCAAATTGAAGATGCAGATTTGCATAAAGACATGACATTAACTGGATACTTCATTAATTCAGAAGAGAAGGTTACATTATCTGTTTCGAAGACTGCAACGATTATTGAGTCAGATGGAACAGAGGTCGTTGTTGCGCCAGTTGAGCGTCAGTTCAATTCGGCAACATTGTGGAATAGAATTAAAACAAACGCTGCTGGTCCGATGAACAACTTCATTTTATCCATTATAGTGTTCATCATTGTCGGATTCATGCAAGGTGGAGTTCCATCTAATGATGCGATTATCGGTCAAGTAACAGATGATTCTGCAGCCTTTGTAGCTGGCTTAAAAGAGGGAGACAAAGTCATTTCTATTGATGGAATTGAAATCCACTCATGGGATGAAATGACAAAAATTGTCCGTTCAAGTGCGGATAAAGCTCTATCTGTTTCGATTGAACGTAATGGTAAAACAGAGGAAGTCCAAGTAACACCAAAAGCAGTTGAAGCGTCGGACGGTTCAAAAATTGGACAATTTGGCGTCACAAGAATTCTTAAAAATGATATTCTTTCCATTATTGCTTATGGATTTACACAAACTGTTTCAGTAGTTGTCTTAGTTCTATCCGCATTAGGGTCGCTATTTACTCGTGGCTTTAATTTGAATCAACTTGGGGGACCCGTTGCTATTTATTCGATGACTTCGCAAGTTGCTAAAAATGGATTCCTTGATTTATTAGCATTCATGGGGATGATTAGTGCCAACCTTGGTGTAATGAACCTCTTACCAATTCCAGCATTAGACGGTGGAAAACTAGTTCTGAATGTGATTGAAGGAATTCGTAAGAAACCACTCGATCCTGAAAAAGAAGGGTATTTAACGATTGCGGGAGCGATTTTCCTCTTTGCGTTAATGCTTCTTGTAACATGGAACGATATTATGAAATTATTTAATTAAACAAGAGAGTGTCTCTACGATGGTGGAGCACTCTTCTTATGTAAAAAAAAGGAGGAAACCATGAGTCAATCACAAAAAGATTTAATGAAAAAAGTGATCGAGCAATTTAATATTGCAGACACAAGTATTTTTTCTCCAGAATTTGATGAAGCAAAACTAGTTCGAATTGACATTTCAAAGTTGGATAAAACATGGACTTTTCACATCCATAATCCAGGCATCTTTATGTATGAAAAGTTCAGACTATTTATCGACGCGCTCAATGACACTTACCGTCAATTCGGTGGAAAAGCTGTTATTACAACTGATGCTGGTGCTGAGGTGACAGAAGAGTTAGTTCAGTCTTATTGGGAATATGTGTTAGAGACACTAAAGGATGAATCTGCAGTTTCTCATCAAATTTTAGCGGATCAAACTCCAAAATATGAGAAAAATCAAATTCAACTGCATTGTCCAAATGAGTTAACAAAGACTCACTTAACAAATAATTGCGTGCCGAATATTCAACAAGCTTATATCGAAGCTGGATTCCCTAAATTAGGCATTCAAATCCATGTAGATGGTGAATTGCAAGATCGATTAGCTGAAGAATTTATTCAAAAAGAACAACAGATTGAGCAAGCATTTAATGAAGCTCAAAAAGCAGCGCAATTAGCAGCTGCTCAAGCTCCTCAAAGAAAATCTGGAGCGCCATCTTCATCTAAACCAGAAGGCGTTATTTACGGTAAACCAATCAGGTCTAATAGTGAAGTTCGTGCACTTGCAGATATTTTTGAAGAAGAGCGCAATGTCGTTATCGAAGGTAAAATTTTTGATATCGAACTTCGCCGAGGGAAAGCAAAAGGGAAGTTGTTTGGAAATATTAAATTAACGGATTATACCTCTTCTATCAGTGCGACTTTATTCCCATCAACTCCTGAAGATGAACAAGCGCTTGAAGGGTTGAAAAAAGGGACGTGGGTTAGAGCGTTCGGTACGATTGAAGTAAATAAATTCTCTCAAGAATTAGGTATGATTATCCGCGATATGACTGCTGTAAACCACGAGGGTAGAAAAGATACAGCAGAAGGCGAAAAACGCGTTGAGTTGCACATGCACACGAATATGTCTGTGATGGATGCAACGAATGCTCCAAGTGATTTGATTAGTCAAGCGGCTAAATGGGGACATAAGGCAATTGCGATTACAGACCATGCGAACTTACAAGCTTATCCAGAAGCGCACGGAGCAGGGAAGAAAAATGGAATTAAGATTCTGTATGGTTTAGAAGGAAATATCGTTGATGATCATGTGAACGTGGCTTATAATCCACAACATATTCTCTTAGAAGATGCGACTTATGTGGTCTTTGACGTGGAGACAACAGGGCTTTCTGCGATTTATGACAGCATCATCGAGCTAGCCGCCGTTAAAATAAAAAACGGCGTTGTGGTTGACAAGTTTGAAGAATTTATCGACCCAGGTCACCCATTATCTGCAACAACTATTCAATTAACAGGGATTACAGATGAGATGGTGAAAGGTTCTAAATCTGTAGAACAAGTCTTAAAAGAATTCCACGAATTTTCTAAAGATTGCATCCTTGTTGCGCATAACGCAAGTTTTGATATGGGCTTCTTAAATACAGGATATGAAAATGTGGGAATCCCAAAAACAAACCAACCAGTTATAGATACTCTGGAATTGTCACGTATGCTTCATCCTCAACTGAAGTCTCATCGTTTAAATACTTTAGCGAAACGCTATAATGTTGCACTGGAACAACATCACCGTGCTGTGTATGACTCTGAAACGACAGGTTACTTATGTCATATCTTCTTAAAAGAAGCAGCGACAGAACATAATTTGTTGTATCATGATGAATTAAATACCAATATTCATCCAGAGGAAGTCTTTAAAAACGGTCGACCATTCCATGCGACGATTTTTGCAAAAGATCAAGCTGGACTAAAAGAATTGTTCAAGGTCGTATCTCAATCGAATATTGAGTATTATTACCGCGTCCCTCGTATTTTAAGAAGTATGCTTTCAAGCCGTCGTGATTCATTCTTACTAGGATCAGGATGCGCTGAAGGTGAAGTTTTCGAAGCGATGATGCAAAAAGGATATAACGAGGCTAAAGAAAAGGCTAAATTCTATGACTATATTGAAATTATGCCAAAAGCCATCTATCGTCCTTTAATCAAAAAAGAATTAATTCGTAATGAGCATCACTTAGAAGAAATCATTCAGAACTTAGTCCGTCTTGGGGAAGAATTAGGGAAACCAGTTGTAGCAACAGGGAATGTTCACTACTTAAATCCAGAAGACAAGATTTATCGTGAGATTCTTCTGACATCATTAAACAATGGTGTTCCTCAAGAATATCCTGATGCTCATTTAAGAACCACAGACGAAATGCTGAAAGAATTTGCGTTCCTCGGGGAAGAAAAAGCTTATGAAGTGGTTGTGACAAACTCGAATTGGGTGAGCAATCAATTAGAAGAAATTACTCCAGTGAAAGACGACCTATTCACTCCTAAAATCGAAGGTGCAGCAGACGAAATCACTAAATTAAGTTACGATAAAGCACATGAATGGTATGGAATTCCTCTACCTAAAATTGTGGATGATCGTATTAAAAAAGAGCTAAAGAGCATTATTGGAAATGGTTTTTCGGTAATTTATTTAATTGCTCAAAAACTTGTATTAAAGAGTAATCAGGACGGATATTTGGTCGGATCACGTGGGTCGGTTGGTTCATCCTTAGTAGCTACTTTAACTGGAATTACTGAAGTGAATCCATTAGCGCCACACTATCGTTGTCCTCAATGTCAATTATCAGAATTCTTTGATGATGGATCAGTAGGCTCAGGTTTTGATTTGCCTGAAAAAAACTGTCCAAGATGTAATACGAGGATGGTTAAAGATGGACACGATATTCCGTTTGAAACTTTCCTAGGATTCTACGGAGATAAAGTTCCCGATATCGATTTGAACTTTAGTGGGGAATATCAACCACAAGCGCATAACTATACAAAAGTATTGTTCGGGGAAGATTATGTCTATCGTGCAGGTACGATTAGTACGGT
>CAJZJY010000120.1 GCA_916050055.1 uncultured Streptococcus sp. | reverse complement strand
CAGCGTTATTCTTCGGACATGCATCTGAAATTTCTGCCTTCTCGCAAATGTACAATGCGTTGCAAGATTCGAAGATTGCCGGTGCGGTCGCAAGTTCGACATTATCGACACTCTTTGCCGTGGCGCTATTAGCGAGTGGTCAAAACTCAACCATCACAGGAACATTGACAGGACAAATCGTGATGGAAGGTTTCTTACATATGAAACTACCACAATGGGTGATTCGTCTGGTGACTCGTTTATTCGCCTTACTACCGGTAATCGTCGTAGCGATGGTATTCGGTTCGCAAGAAAAAACATTGGACCAACTCTTGGTTTACTCACAAGTATTCTTATCAGTGGCGTTACCATTCTCAATTTTCCCATTGATTTACTTCACTTCGAAGAAATCCCTTATGGGCGAGTTCACCAACGCTAAATGGAATACCTTCCTTGGATATGCAGTAGCCGTAATCCTAACCATCTTAAACTTCAAGTTAATTTTTGATTTATTCTAAAACGAAACGGGCATCTTCGGGTGCTCGTTTTTTATATTGTTTTCCTAAATTTCACAGAGGTTATATTGTATTTTTCTAGAGAATAGGATAGATTATAAGTGAGAGGTGAAACCGCATTCAAGGGTTCGTCTATACGAGTAGAATGAGGAGGATAGTTATGAGTTTTCCATTTCGTGAAGATCCAAATACGGCAACGATCCTGTGCAAGCATATTGCAAGTGGAGAACAGCCGATTTTATATGTAAGTCATGACGAGGACGATGGCATGTGGCAGTTTCTATGCAACGAGGAGCATACCATTGAGGACTTGATGTTAGTGACCTTGAAACAAGCCTACGAGCTCGATCCGTCCATCGGCGAAATCAAAGACTTGCCTCTAGGAAAAGAAGCTTGGAGAGAACATCCGCAAATGCCGTGGAGAAGTTAAAATTGAGGATGAATCGCTTGGTAATCGTAGAAAACGACAGTGAAAGGGAGAAAAGAATGAAGAGTATTTCGAAAACAGTAAAATTAGGACTTTGTGCAGCCGTGCTTGTCGGCTTAGCAGGTTGCGCTCAGACGCAAAAAGAAACGACAACACAGACTTCACCAGAGACAACAACCGTGGCCGCACAGACCCAGGAAGCACCGCAATGGGTTGCGACGTACACCAACATCAGCAATCCTTCAAGCGTTGAGGAAGTGAAGGCGTTGTTGTCAGCATACTTAGATAAAGAAAGTGTGGAGAAGTTCTTCGAGTTCGTGAATGACTACAATGCGACTGTCGGCGAAACAGGCTTGCAAGGGGATTTTGCGTCATTTACAAAAACGGAGTATGACGTTGAAAAAATCAGCGTGCTTTGGACTGCAAAACACGGTGATTTTGTTGGAACGAACTGCCGTATTAATACGTATGCACTGCTGAAGAATAAGATTACGATTCCGAAGATTGCTGCGGATAGTGAGCTCTTATTTATCGATAATGATGCGATTGACAAGGGACATCTCTTTAGTTCGGATGAAAAAGAAGACTTGAATCGTTTGTTCTCGCGTGTGGAAACGGAAGCCACCACAGACGTGAAGACGCATGCGAAGAAGATGGAACAGTTTCTGTCGCAATTTACATTTGACGAGAATGCGCGTATGCTCTCAGTCGTGATTCACGATAATTTGGACGGGGAATCGCTCTTTATCGGCCACGTGGGAGTCTTAGTGCCAACGGGGGACGGATTCCTATTTGTCGAAAAACTCACCTTCGAGGAACCATACCAAGCGATTAGGTTCAAGACGAAAGAAGATGTCTACAAGTATCTTGAAACGAAATATCAAGACTATACCGGAGAAGGGTTAGCGAAGCCATTTATTATGGATAACGATAAATGGGTAGAGATGAAGTAAAAATAAGTTATTCGTCTTGAACATAGAATTTGGAAGTAGCGATGGAGGAAGAAAGGATGGCTTCTAGCAAGGAATACTTAGCCTATATTTCAGAACAAATATCGAGATTAGAGGATATCCGCTATAGAGCAATGATGGGGGAATATATTTTGTATTACCGAGAAAAGGTTGTCGGGGGCATTTATGATGATCGATTCCTAATCAAAAATGACACAACTGCCAGAGAATGATGCCTGACGCTTCATTGGAACGCACATATGAAGGGAAAAAAGAAATGCTACTGATGGAAAATGTAGAAGATAAGGAGTACTTAACGGATTTGTTTAAGGCTATCTATGATGAACTGGCGGCTCCCAAACCCAAGAAAAAGAAATGATGTGTGGAAGAGAACCTTTCTGTTTTGGACGATTAGCAGTCAGTCCTGTGAATCTATAAAGTAACGATAACACCTGTAGCAGTTTCAAAGTACTACAGGTGTTTTTGATGTGCTGGAAAATGGTTGGATGAGAATATCCTCTTCTCCCGTTATTTGGTATAATGACGGTACAGTTTAATAAGAATTCTGAAACAGAAAACAAACGACGAAGAGCACTAGTGCTAGTAGTTTTATAGAAAGTAGGACACTAAAGATGAACATGAGTATTAGAGAAATTATAGATAAAGAAGAAAAAGAATTGATTTCAAAAGAAGTTTTATATGATCTTCCGGAATGGTTTGGAATGCCAGAAAGTACGCAGGAATATGTCGATGATGCGATGGACAAACCGTTTATAGCTTGTTTTGTAGAGGATAAGCTCGCAGGATACGTTGTGTTGAATGCTACGAGTGAGGATTGTGCAGATATTTTTGTGATGGGAGTCAAAAAGGAATTTCACCGGAAAGGAATCGGCAAAAAATTAAATGAGGCGTATGAACAACTAGCTGGGAAATTAGGGTATACTTATTCCCAAGTGAAGACTGTAAAAATGGGACATTATGAACAGTATGATCGCACGAATCTTTTTTATAAGGCGATGGGGTATAAGGAGTTAGAATGCTTCCCGACTTTGTGGGATGAATGGAATCCGTGTCAAATCTATATTAAATATTTAGGGGCATGAAGAAGAAAACTACAGAAAATAGGAAACAGAGGAGAGTTCGATGAAAGTAAAGAAGATAGGAATCGTTAGCTTATCTAGCGGAATAATGGGAGAGAACTTCATTCAGCATGAGCTCAATCTTGGAAAAAAACGTTTAGAAGAGTACGGTGTAGCAGTTGAATTTTTACCTCATGCTTTAAAAGGGCTTGAATTTATTAAGCAACATCCAGAATGTAGAGCGCAAGACTTGCTAGATGCATTTCAAGATGACTCGATTGATATGATTTTAACTGCGATTGGCGGGGATGATACTTATCGCCTACTCCCTTACTTATTTGAACAGGACGCGCTTAAAAAGGTTGCTAAACAGAAGATTTTTTTAGGCTTTTCAGATACAACAATGAATCATTTAATGTTACATAAAGTTGGCATTCAAAGCTTTTATGGGCAGGCTTTTTTACCGGATGTATGTGAACTTTCAACGGAAATGCTCCCATATACGAAATCGTATTTTGAGGAATTACTGACAACGGGAAGAATTAAAGTAATTCGCCCAAGTGAGATTTGGTATCAGGAGAGAAAAGATTTTAGTGAAAAAGGATTAGGCGTTTCGACGCCAAGTTTTCCAAATCAAGGGTTTGAATTATTAAAAGGAAATGCCCAGTTTAGCGGGCCGATTCTAGGAGGATGCTTAGAATCAATGTATGATTGTTTCGATTCTTCATTATATGCAGATTCTGTACAGCTAACTCAGAAATATAAGCTATTTCCTACGCTTGAAGACTGGAGTGGGAAAATACTGTTGCTGGAAACGAGCGAGGAACTACCAAGTGTTGAGTTGTATAGAAAGATGATTCAAGCTTTAAAACAGTATGGAATCTTTGATGTAGTTTCTGGTATCTTGGTTGGTAAACCTCAAAACGAAATTCATTATGAAGAATACAAAGCAGTACTATTAGAGGAGTTAACGGACAAAGAGGTCTCTATTGTTTACAATATTAATGTTGGACATGCGACACCACGCTGTATTGTTCCTTTTGGAGTACATGCCCAAGTTGATGTAGATGCTCAAGTAATCCGATTTGATTATAATAAATAGAGTAGAGATTAGAGTCAGAAAAGAGGATCAGAGATGGATTTGAAAGATTTTACAGAAAAAGAACAAGAGCAAATTAAAAGAGGATTGAGCACTGCGGTGTTGACGGATAAAGAAGCGGCTAAGAAAATTTTAGCGTTAGTGCCAGAA
>CAJZJY010000119.1 GCA_916050055.1 uncultured Streptococcus sp. | reverse complement strand
CTTTTAAGTAGTAGTCGAATAAAATTGGTTTGTACTCTGGTAAATCACGTAAGAGTAGTGGGATGTTTGCGTTCATCGATTCTAAAATCGTCATCGGGAATAACTCCTCGAATGACAATTGAAGCATGACATCACCCATATTAAAGAACTCATTCATACGATCACGCTCCACAAGCCCAAGGAAGTGAACGTTATCTGGAAGATCATCCATGTGTTCCATAATTTCTTTACGACCTTCAGAGATACCTTTAAAAGCGAAGTTACCAGCCCAAACAAATTGGATATCTGGCATTTTAGTTGCTAAGTCGATAAACTCAAGAACGCCTTTACGCATTTGAAGCTGACCAGCAGAGACAACGGTAAATTTGTCTGGATCTAATCCGAATTTCTTACGTAAGTCTGCTTTGGATTGGTCTGTAATTTTATAGAACGTTTCACGAGATACGAAGTTTGGAATGTACGTTACTTTAGAACGATCGACCCCATACTTTTCTAAATCATCAATAAAACGAGGGTTTACAGTTACTAAATAGTCTGCTTGTTTATAAAATGATAAAACATATTTATAGAATAACTCTTTAATTGGTTTTGGAAGAGAAATACTTTTTTCTAATGTTTCTGGTAAAAAGTGAACGGACGCTATTGTCGGTTGCTTTTTATTGTTTAAAAATGATTTGAAAAGAAAATCTGGATTAATAGTGTGGATGTGGTTAATATCAGCAATTTTAAGCTGATTTACAACAACGTTATAGCCCTTTAATCCTTCTGTTACAAGGTTTATTTGTTCCTCTGTCGCAGACATAACTCCTTGACCTTTAACGCTGTCTGCACGAGTTAGCATATTGATTGTAAGCATAGTATCTCCTTATAAGTGTGATTCATAGCTATTTTACCATGAAATCGCGCATTTGGAAAATAGGTTTATAATCTTTGGATAAATTTAATGTTTTTGCCTTCTCGGGTGAATTTTTGTATACTAGACAAGAAGAAAGAAACGAGGTCATTTATGAAAAAAGCGAAAAAGTCAAACCGAAAATCTAAAGATGAAGAAATGACATTAGTGGACTGCTATTATATTCCAACGGTGATTGCAGAACAGTTTCGCTTACTTAGAGAACACTGTGCGCTAGAGGTTGAAAAGGAATTAGCAGCGTTGTTTCCAAAAGTGACAAGAGAATCTAGAGAAGATGTTGGAGAAGTTGTCGTTTCTTATGATGCAGACGGAGTTTTAACGTGTGAAGTCACATTAAGCCCTGTTGAAGTTTCTAAATTAGAAAAGGAAATCTCAGCAGACCGCCTGAAAAAATACATCGAATCAAAAATAATAAATTAAGAATCATAAACTGGGCAATTGTCCAGTTTATTTTGTTTTTAAAGCCGATATTTTAGAAAGGGTCTATTAGTTTTGGTACAATTAAAGTAAGAAGTAACGAGGTGATTTGAAATGACACATGAAATTCAAAATTTTACATTCCAAAATCTAACAAAGATTTTATTTGGAAGAAATCGTATTGAAGATATTGATAATGAAATTCCTAAAGACGCTAAAGTATTAGTCCTTTACGGGGGCGGCTCTGTTAAGAAAAACGGAGCATTTGATCGTGCTGTTAAAGCTTTAGGGAATCGTGAATGGGATGAGTTTTCAGGAATTGAAGCCAACCCAACATTTGAAACATTAATGAAAGCTGTTGAGAAAGTCCGTGCAGAAAACTTCACTTATTTATTAGCCATTGGTGGAGGATCTGTTATTGACGGGACTAAATTTGTTTCTGCAGCAAGTCTCTTTACAGAAGATCCAGTTGATTTATTTGGATGGGGTGTAGGTAAAGGATTACCTGTCCAAGAAGTAGTTCCTTTTGGGACGATTCTTACACTTCCTGCAACGGGTTCTGAAATGAATGCTGGAGCGGTGATTACTCTTGTTGAGAAAAAGGCAAAAGTAAGTTTCCGTGGACCAAAGACATTCCCTGTATTTTCAGTATTGGAGCCTGAATTGACCTATACATTACCTGTTCGTCAATTAGTGAATGGCCTGCTAGATACTTTCATCCACGTGATGGAAAACTATTTAACTTATCCAGTAGGAGCACTACTTCAAGACCGTTATGCAGAAAGTATTTTGCAAACGTTAATTGAAATTGCACCTCGTGTCATTGACACAGACCATATTGATTACAATGACCGCGGAACATTTATGTGGTGTGCAACAAATGCATTAAATGGAACGATTAACCTAGGTGTACCAACGGACTGGTCTTCACATGCATTAGGACATGAAATTACATTGAACCACGGAATTGACCATGGTCGTACATTATCGATTGTCTTACCAGCAATGATGAAAGTGAGAAAACAGCAAAAATTTGATAAATTAGTACAATATGGAAAACGTGTATGGAATTTATCAGGAAGCGATGAAGAGATTGTTGATGAGGCGATTGCTAAAACAGAAGAATTCTTTAAATCATTAGGAGCTCCTATTCGCTTTAGCGATGTGAATTTAGGTGAAGAGGTATTACAAGCTTTAGTGGACGGTTTAACACGTCACAAGAAAGTGAAATTATCTGAGCATGGTGATTTGACGCCAGAAGTTGCAATGGAAGTGTATAAAGAAGCGTTATAGGATAGGTGTTTTGTGTTTCTAGCCGTAGGAGGGGATAGAAATGGGTAAGCAGTCCATCTACGAAGAGTTTCTTCGAAATAGAAAGATGTATCCAAAAATTCCGTATTCATTCATGAAAGATGCCGTGGACGGGAAGGGAGAGTTCTTTGCTTTTGCACTCGGAAAGCGAGTGAAGAGTCAAGACCGATTACCGCAATTCTATCATGCGATGACAAAACTACTGAATCCAAATGTGGAAGTATACGAAGGAATTCTAAAGTTTGATATTCCTGTGATTTACTGGATAGAACCTCTACTTATTCATTGGAAGCAGTTTGTCGATCAGTTATCCTCCGAAATGAAGGACTTCCTATGCGACCGATTAACGGTATTACTTGAAGTCACTACAGTAAAAGAAGAATTTAGATTAGTGTTAATGCTACTAGTATTCTTTGATAATGAAATCACTCAGCGGAAGATTCAATACTTCGAGAAACATAGTTCGTATACTTTCTATATTGTATTTGCAAAATCCTACTCTATTCACGAAAGTCAGTGGAAAGACTATTTAGAAAAATTGGAACCTTCTCTTAGCGGATATGGACGCTTATATTATTTATTTTTCTATCCAATCAGAACGAAAGCAGATGCATTTTATTTGCTGAATGTGATGATGAAACAAGTCAGCATGCGACCTATTGCTGCCAGAAGTTGTATGTATCATCCAAAACTACTTCGTGTCATTATGGCCCATGAAATGACTCCAGAGGTTGAACGCAATTATCAACTATGTGTATTGCATGGAACGAGTGATGAACAGTTTATCCAGTGGTTGGTTGAATCCATTTATCCATTGTCGTTTTTAACGAAAAAGAATCGCAGTTTCACTATAGAATCGATAGCACTATTATGTCGAATGAAAGAATGTTTAGAATTAGAACTATCCACTTGCACAGATGTGGAATCTGAGGAGTTCCATCAAAATCATTACTTAAAAGGCCTAGTGGACAAAGTTATTTGGTCGTCGCAGTCAAAAGTTGAATCTATAATAGAGGCTTCGTTGAAATCAGACAATCGTGATGATGCCATCATTTTATTTGTACTAAGCAAAACGAATAGTAAACTACGATTTTCAAAGTTCAACAAACTGTTAGAAAAAGATCCATTATCGCTAACGGCATTAGAGTACATTGAGAAATCAACTTCAAAAGTCTTTATCGAAGGTACGATTGATTACATAAAAGGAGTTGTAAGACCCGAAGTTTATGACTATATGAAGCAACATTCGACTTTGGTTTTACCTCCTCAATTCTTCGCGCTTTCGAAATGGCATGAAGTCATTTTAAATAAGATGATTGAGTTTCAACTCATCGATTACGACTATATTTGGCAAGTGCTTCATTTTCCAGACCATCTAGTGCGCTTGAAAGTGATAGAATTATTAAAAACGCTAAAACTATTGAGTAAAAAAGAGGTGCGATTATTCTTATATCCTGTATATAAGGATGAAATGGACCGTGAATTAAAAGATGAATTCGAAAAAATTGTATGGCAGCGATAATGTTTAGAAAGGAAGATTGAATGGCAAGTGAATTAATTGAAAGTAAACTAAAGAATCTTCCTGATTTACCAGG
>CAJZJY010000118.1 GCA_916050055.1 uncultured Streptococcus sp. | reverse complement strand
TAATTCCCTTGAGTGCTCTAGAACTGGTAAGTTTTGACGTGAGAATACGAGTACTGATGGACGGTCTTTCGTTTCTACAGCCACTTTCCAAGCAGCAGACACTTCGTTACCGTCAGCAGGACGAATCACGTTTAAGTTTGGAGTTGCACGGAACGCTGCTAATTGTTCGATTGGTTCATGCGTTGGTCCATCTTCCCCAACCGCAATCGAGTCATGTGTATACACATAAATAGCTGGTAAGTGAGAGATTGCCGCAACACGCATTGCTGCTTTTAAGTAATCTGCGAATACGAAGAATGTACCTCCGTATACACGGTTACCACCATGAAGAAGCATACCGTTCATCGCAGCTCCCATTGCAAATTCACGAACCCCAAACCAGATGTTTCTTCCACCGTAATTTTCGTGTGAGAAGTCGCTGTCTGCTTTGTTCATTGTGTTGTTTGATGAAGAAAGGTCCGCAGATCCACCCCAGAAGAATGGAATGTGTTTTCCTAATTCTTGAATCGCAGCTTGACTTGTTACACGAGAAGCCATTGCTGGGCTACCAAATTCGTATGAAGGTAATACTTTTTCTAAGTCTACTTTAATGTTTTCTGCAAAGCTATCTTCGAATTCTTTTGCAAGCTCTGGATATGCTTGTCTATAGCCTTCGAATAAAGTTTTCCATTCGTTGTAGTCAATTTCGCCTGTTTGCACTAATAATTTATCGAAACGGTGTTGCACTTCTTCTGGCACTTCAAATGGGCCATATTCCCATCCGTAGTTTGCTTTCGTTGCAGCAATGCCGTCAGGTCCTAAAGGAGCCCCGTGAACTTTATTAGTTCCTTGGTTTGGAGCACCGTAACCAATAACAGTTTTTACTTCGATAATTGTTGGTTTTTCTTTTTGGCATTGTGCTTCTTCGATAGCTTCAGCGATTTCATCTAAGTCGTTTCCATCTTCAACGCGAATATAGTTCCAACCTAACCCTTTGAAGCGTTTCTTCACATCTTCAGTGAATACTTTATTTAAAGGTCCATCTAAACAAATATCGTTCGAATCGTATAACACGATTAATTTATTTAATTTCAACGTTCCAGCTAAAGATGCTGCTTCGTAAGAAATACCTTCCATTAAGTCCCCGTCCCCACATAAGACATAAGTGTGGTGGTCAACGACTGGGTATCCTTCACGATTGAATTTCGCAGCAAGGTGCGCTTCAGCCATGGCCATCCCAACAGCATTTGCAAACCCTTGTCCAAGAGGACCCGTTGTTGCATCTACCCCATCAGTGTCATGTACTTCTGGGTGTCCAGGTGTTTTACTTCCAAGTTGGCGGAAATTTTTCACATCTTCAATCGATAAGTCATAGCCTGATAAATGTAATAAGGCATATAACATTGCAGATCCATGACCTGCTGATAATACAAAGCGATCGCGATCCACCCAATTAGAACGTTTTGGGTTAACTTTCAAATATTTAGACCAAAGTACATAAGCCATTGGTGCAGCACCCATTGGAAGACCAGGGTGTCCTGAATTCGCAGCTTGAATCGCATCCATACTCAATGTACGAATTGTATTCACTGCTAGTTGATCGGTTTTATCAAACATACAATCACTCCTTAAATATTTTTTCCTTAATCGGAACTTACTATTCTATTTTACTAATCCAAGACTGCTTTTGCAACCGTTATTTTTATGATAAATAAAACATAGTAACCCCTTGCAAAATACATACTTCTTTCACGTGTTCCACATATTTTGTGCAACAAAAAAAGGCTGAAAATTTCAGCCTTCTCTCATCTATTCTGCGTCTCGGTTATGCAATCCTTTTTCTTTTTGAATTGCTTTTAGTTTATCTGGAGTCACGTCATTTCCTTCTTCATCGACGATTTTTAATCCTTCAATGTGGTTACGCATGCCTCCACGAAAAGCTTCCAAATACTCTTGGCGTAAAAGTTGTTGTTCCTTTTCTTCCGTTGGAGTCAATTTTCCTTCTTTTTTCTTTTTCGCTAATTCATTAATACGGTTTAATTTTTCTTCTGATAACATTTTTGTCATTCCTTTCCTTGGCTTCGTCTCCTAGTGTAGCACGAGACGACATTTTTTCCTAAAAATCTGACTACCATGCGAACATTTGTTTGATTTCTGTTTACCAAGTGTGTTACACTAGTCTCAAAGAAGGAGATGTTCCGATGACAAATTTAAAAGATTCTAGACAATTAGATGTATTACAGTTTATTTATAAAGAAGTTCAAGAGCACGGTTATCCGCCAACAGTGCGTGAAATTTGTAACGCCGTTCAACTTTCTTCGACTTCAACCGTTCATGGTCACTTATCAAGACTTGAGAAAAATGGCTTAATTCAACGTGACCCAAGTAAGCCACGTGCCATCGAATTAACAATGGCAGGTCTAAAAGCTATTGGTGCTAAATCAACAGCGATTCCAATGCTTGGTGTGGTAACAGCCGGTGAACCAATTCTTGCTGTAGAAGAAGCAAGTGACTTCTTCCCAATCCCACCAGAACTACAAAACGATGCAGATGATTTATTCATGCTTCGTATTAAAGGAGACAGTATGATTAATGCCGGTATCTTTGATGGCGATTCTGTCATTGTCCGTAAACAATCAACTGCCTCAAACGGTGAAATCGTCATTGCGATGACCGAGGAAGACACTGCAACTTGTAAGAGATTCTATCTCGAAAGCGACCATGTGCGCCTAGAGCCAGAAAATGACACGATGGACCCTATCATCTTACCGAACTGTACGATTTTAGGAAAAGTCGTTAGCCTATACCGCAGTCGTATTTTCTAAAACAAACGAAAACCTCCGCTCAGCTCTGAGCGGAGGTTCTTTTGATTTCATTACGCTTTTAACGTGACTTTCCCTACTTCAGCTTTCCCTGTGATCGTTCCTTCTGTTGCAATAGAGATAGATTCCACTTTATCCATATTCGTAAAGAGAACCATCATCGCAGTATCTTTACCTGCTTCTTTTAATGCTTCTAGGTCCACTGTAGATAACACTGTATGTTCATCCACCTTTTGGCCAACCGCTACTGTTGTTTCAAAAGGACCGCCTTTTAATTCAACGGTATCAATCCCCATATGCACGAGTACTTCTAATCCGCCAGCAGTTTGAATGCCTACAGCATGAAGTGTTGGAAAAACATTCACCACTTCTCCTTTTACCGGAGAAGTAATCACACCACTTGAAGGGATAACTGCAAATCCGTCCCCCATCATTTTGCCTGCAAAGACTGGATCATTCACTTGTGTAATGGGAACAATTTCTCCGCCAGCCAGTGCAAATACTGGCACTTCTTTTTCTACTTGATTCTTTTTAAAAAATCCAAACATTTTATCGTCTCCTTATTCTGGTTGAATGGCATGTAATGTATTTGAGAAAATCGAGCGTTTGCGTTCCTTATCGATTTCCTTGTAGTAACTATATAAAATATCGACAATGACAAGAACTGGGAATTGCGGTGTAATGGCCGTTCCTTGCTCTAAGGCATTCTTCATCGCGATGAGCACTAATTCGTCACAATCCTGTTGCAACTCTTCGCTCTTCTTAGAGGTAATCAGAACGGTTTTCGCTCCTTGAAGTTTGGCGATATTCACGGCATTCACAACACTTTCGTTGGCCGACACCGTTATTCCAATCACTAGGCAATCTTCATCGACTAATACGCGGTTCATCAGCATCGTATGTAAATCCGTAATCGCCTCACAAATCATCCCGAGTCGCATAAATCTGAACTTCATCTCCAGGGCTGCTAACCCGGAACTTCCTTGTCCGTAGATATACACGCGCTTAGCCTTACTGAGCATATCACACACATGAATCAGCTGTGCTTCATTGATGAGTGAGAAGGATTTCGTTAAGAGGTCTGCATAATCGTCCAACACAATTTTGGTTAAATCATTATGCAAGTTTGTCTCTTCTTGTTTCCCTTTTTGATAGTCATAAATAAACTGTCGATATCCTTTATAGCCACACTTTTGAGCAAATCGTGTTAAGGACGGAATCGATACGAATAATCTTTTAGATACTTCTTGTGCGGATAACGATTCATTTTCCGGAATCACACTCAAGAAATATTTCGCAATCGTTTTTTCAATCGGTGTCAACGTATCATAAATCGATTCAATCATCGGCGCTACTTTTTTCTCAAATGACAACATCTGCTTTTCCCCTTTGCATTGTTACCTTCATTATAGCACAGGTTTCTAAAGATCGGAAGAGCACACGTCTGAACTCCAGTCACA
>CAJZJY010000117.1 GCA_916050055.1 uncultured Streptococcus sp. | reverse complement strand
TACTCAGCGTATTCTAATAATTTTTTATTCGCAATCATCTCTTCAAATTCTTCTCTTGATTTGAAGAAATAATCTTTTCCATCCACTTCACCTGGTCTTGGCTTACGAGTCGTTGCGGATACTGAGTACACAAATTCTTGATTGTCTTTTGCAAAAATTGCTGCGCGTACGGTTCCTTTACCGACACCTGAAGGTCCAGATAAAACGATTAATAAACCTTTTCTTGCCATAATCGTTTGAAAACTCCAATCTCTTTACATCTTTCTACTATAGTATCACAAACACTATAATTGCACCAACCAAAAATAATAGAAAATCAATAAAAAATCAATATCCATACGTTTTCTTTTGATTTTCTATCATTTCAGTAAACTGCTTCACACAATTTATGCCGCAAAACAAAAAGGCTGGAAAATTCCAGCCCTAGCATTATGCAATTCGGATGTTTTTCCATCGACCACTTCTAAATCGAAGGAGAATAATCATATCCCTAATAAATTGGTCGATAAAGACCGCATACCATGCGCCAGCAAGTCCCCATTCGAAGAAGTTTACAAATACATATCCTAAACTTAATCGAATCACACATGATCCGATAAAAATCGCAATGAGTGGCCAAACTGTATCTCCTGCCCCACGCAAGGCTCCAGAAGTAATTAGTTGATGACTTTGGAACGGCTGAACGAACGCAACAATCGATAATGCAATTATGGTATTCTGAATAATTTCTACGTTATCCGTATACATTCCTGCAAGCAGTGTCGCTCCAAAATAAATCGAAGCAGACATCATAATCGCTAAAATTAAGCCAATGCGCTGGCACATCTTGGTATAGCGTTCTGCCAATTTCTCATCTTTTGCTCCAAGTGATTGCCCCATCAGTGACGAAGCTGTAATTCCGAAGGCTTGTGCTGGTGAATAAGATAGTGCAAGTACATTCAAAGCAATTTGGTGAGCCGCATAGACATTGTTTCCTAAACCCGAAACAATCTTCAAGAACATGATGACACCAAAACGAAGTGCCATTTGCTCTAATGCTGTTGGAATTCCGATACGCACTAAATCGCGCATCACTTCCACTCTGAATTCAAATTTTTCTTTGAAATCCAGTTTTAAAATACTCTTACCTGATAAAATATAACGTACATTTAACACCATCGCGATTAAATTCGATACAGCTGTTGAAATCGCAGCACCCGTAACGCCTAATGCTGGGAAGCCAAACATACCGTAAATCAAAATCGCATTTCCTAAAACATTACAGCTATTCGCGATAATATTATTTTTCATCGGAATTTTCGTTTCTCCAATGCCTCGAAGGGCTGCCGTTACAGTAAATGATAATGATTGGAAGATAAATCCAATGGTGACAATTCTAAAGTAGTTTAACCCGACATTAATAACAGTTTCATCTGCACCCATCAGTGATAAAATTTCTGGAGCGAAGATTAACATTAAAATAACTACAGGTGTCACACAGAAAAGCATCGCAAGAATCATTACATGCTTCAAGATACTTCCCATACGATTATACTTTTTCGCTCCAAAATATCGAGCAATAATAGCAGTACCCCCAACGTTTAACGCTTGAATCAAACTTAAACCAAGGAACATCGGCTGGTTCGTCATCCCAACTGCAGAAACGGCTGCAGCAGTGTCGCCAGGTACTTTCCCAACCATCATCATATCGACCATTCCAAAGAGTGCTCCAAGAAGCACTTCGACAAATACTGGCCAAACAATGACAAATATATTTCTTCTTAATTCTTTATTCGTTAATTGTTGCCCTACTTCCACGCAACCATTCCTCTCACAATAAATGTAGTTACTATTCTACACCTATTTTTCTTTCAAAACAAATAAGCGACAAAAATTTGTCGCTTATGTCGATTATCGTTTTCCATCCCATTCGGCATAAAATTGCTCTAAATACGTTTCTAAAAATTCATGACGTCCTTTTGCTAATTCATTACCATATTTGGTATTCATCAAATCTTTTAACTTCAGTAATTTTTCATAGAAGTGCATGATCGCTGTCGATTCGCCGTTTCGGTATTCTTCAGGCGTCATATTTTCACGAGGCTTCATGTCCGGATTGTGGATTGGTCTTCCTGTACTTCCAGAGTAACACATCACACGGGCAACCCCGATTGCACCAATCGCATCTAATCGATCAGCGTCTTGCACCACTTTTCCTTCAAGCGAAAGTTCTTGTTGTTCCTTGTGGTTCTTAAACGACATTCTCGTAATAATCGACTCAATGGCTTCAACTTGTTCAGGAGTCACTTCAATAGAAATTAGTAATTCTTTCAATTCCTTCAACGCGGTTGCGGGATCGTTGACAATTTTATCATCGATAACATCATGCAGTAGCGCTGCGGCTTCACAAATAAATAAGTCTGCTCCTTCAGCTTTGGCAATCGTCTTTGTCGTATTGACGACTCGTTCAATATGCGACCAATCGTGCCCTGTTGTATCCGCACTGAGCACTCTTTTTGCATATTGTTCCATCGCTTTTAATTGTTCTTGTTGCTTCATGCTTCCTCTTCCTCTGGATACTTGATACCCCATTCACGGCGTAAGTCGGTCATGATTTTCATCACATCGACCGTATATTCAAGATGCATGTGGTCTACCCCTGTTTCAATCGTTGACTCCATATCTAGCACTTCATAAGCTAAGGCATCTAATCCCAATTCATCTTCAAAAGTTTCAACATGTCCATCTTCTGTATAAGTAATCGTCGCTTTATGCGCGCGTGGATAATCAACAATCTCGATATACCCTTTGTCGTATGCAATCACTCCACGTTTTGGTTGTTTAGCATGGAGCGTCATCGTCACAGTCGCCATTTCTCCTGCATCATTCGTCAACACGATACCGGCTTGCTCATCCACACCCGTTGGCGCTAATTTCACTTGAGAAACCATTGAACTAGGTGCCTCACTCATGAAATAACGAATGCAAGACAAGGCATATACGCCAATATCCAGTAATGCTCCCCCGGCAAGGTTGCGATTGAAGAAACGGTTCGTCATATCATAATCTTTATAGCTACCAAAGTTCATTTGAATCATGCGAAGCTCACCCAAGTTTTCAGCAGCTTTACTTAATTGTTTATAGACAGGCATATGGTAAAGCGTCATCGCCTCAGCTAAAACAACATTATTTTCTTTTGCGAGTTGCAACGCTTCTTCCAATTCTTCACTGTTTAATGTAATTGCCTTTTCGCATAACACATGCTTTCCAGCCGCCAATGCTTTTCTAAGATATTGAATATGCGTGTTATGAGGAGTGGAAATATAAATAATATCTACTTCTGGATCTGTAAACACATCGTCAATTTCATCGTATACTTTATCAATGCCATATTTTTCTGCAAATTTTACGGCATTCGCATAGGTGCGATTGGCAACTCCATATAGTTTTCCGTTTAACGATTCTAACGCTACTGCTAATTCATTGGCAATCACACCAGTTCCGATAGTGACCCAATTTTTTGTTACTTTCTGTTGCATACGCTCTACCTCCAAAATTCGTTACTTCCATGATACCTGCGACGTAACCAAAAGACAACCCAAGCGTACAAAAAAAGCTAGACCGAAGCCTAGCTTAATGCGATACGATAAATTGTTTGATGAGTTGTACTAATTGTTTTTGTTGTTCTTCAGCACTCATTGTAGCAGTACCATCGCCATTTTGTTGTCCATATAGTCCAAAACCACTATGATTTCCACCCTCAATCGTTGTATAGAGTGTAGACTCTGGCAAACGTGATTTCGCATCTTCATATTTTTCTTGTTTCAAAATCTTATCATTCGAAGCCGTAATCGATAATACAGGAATTTGCGTTTCACTTATATCTGTACTCTGATCTGGATAACTTGCCAGTAAAATTAATCCTGCTACTTTATCCATTTCATTTAGTTTTTTCGCTTCAATGGTAGAAACAACACCACCTAGTGAGTGACCTCCGACAAACACTTTGTCTAAATGCTCTTCTTTCACGATAGTTGCCATCGTCCCATTATCCAATACTGGTAAATTCAACTGAGAGGAAATAATGTACACTTCGATTCCTTCTTTAGCAAGTCCATCTGCAAGTTTTGCATAAGCTTGCGGTTCAACTAAGGCACCCGTATAAAATAAAAGAGTTCCTTTTTTCTCTCCTGTCACTTCAAAATGAGTCCAGTTGTTTTTCTGTTCAAATGCAGCAATATTCCACGTCTCTTGTGCCTCAAGTGTTGCTCGATACGTAAACATTT
>CAJZJY010000116.1 GCA_916050055.1 uncultured Streptococcus sp. | reverse complement strand
CCTTCAATGAAAGTACTCGTTTATAGCTAGCGTAAAAGAATACTAACGCTATTAAAAACACAAAGAGGGTCACCACCGTTTCGAATAAACGATTTGTAAAGGATGTCAAAGTTAAATAATGGAGGAAGTCCAGCGGTATAGCATCTTCTGTCGGTAAGAGAGTCCCTTTCTGATATTGTCTGATAATGGCTTCCTTCAATACTGACGATATATGGACGGTCTTACTCCCTCTACGCCCCTTTGTTACTTCCGGCGTCACTCGAACATTTAAATAAATATTCTCTTGTTTTAAAGGCTCCCAGTCATTTGGATTCGCTTTTTTCAAATCCAACAACTGTTGAATGTCTTTAGCCTTCGCTTGAAGTGGCGTAACTCCTTTTTCATGTTTTACTAAATAATAGTCGTTTCCACCATATGTGAGGACCTCTGAGTCTATATCCAATACACGAATTGCAACGGAGGTTCCCGCATCATTCAAATGATAAATATCCCCCATCTTATAGAGTGCCTCTCCCCCCATGTATCCTTTCACGGTTCCAAAGAGAAAGAAAAGCCCCCACATTGTTATGAAAAGAGCGGTTCCCACTAGAGAGAACATTCTTCTCACATACCCTTTATGCACCTTTATTTCCTACTTTCTATTGATATTTTTCCAATCGTCCTTAATTTTAACTGGGACGAAGTAATTCACCTTTCGAACGAGACGATACTTTTCTTCTAGTGTCTTTCCATATGTATTTGGAACAAAGGGACGTCTTCTTGTCTTAAACGTAAACTTGATTCCATAATACACACGGCGACCTGTACTCGTACGGTATAGATGAATTTCTTTTAATTCTTTTAGCGGAATCACTGTAAAATGGCTTCCGTAAAAGATGAGTACTTCTTTTACGATCATCGCTTCGAATTTTTCATCGACATAGTCTGCTTTTTCTTTAAAATCTTTTTGTTCCCATTCGTTATTCGGGAAGAGCGCATCTAATTTCTTAAATGCGAAATAATATTTCACCGATAATCCGATGACTTGCCCTAGCATCAGGAGAACGATTGCGACCATCGCTAGTTGGAATAAGAGGATTGGATGTGTCCAAACATCGACATCTCGGTAAAAATTAAATTGTTCAAATGTTTTAAAATCAAGCATTAGAGTAATTGCCAAGAGTGCGATGCTCCCTGCAAATAACATTAAAATACCTTTCATTCGAGAGAAAATTCGTTTAATCATCTATACACCCCCGTTTGTATTATGTATGTATTATACTAAGTTTTTCTTTATTTGTATAGCTTTACGGCTGAAAACACAAAAAGAGTGAGAAGAAATGGAATCCCCTCTTCTCACTCTCTAAAACCTTAATGATTAAGCGTCTGCCTCTTCGCGTTTGGCTTTAATTTCATCAATTAAGCCTTGTAATTCTGCTTCGTCGAAATGATATTTCTCACCGCAGAAATGACACACAACTTCTGCACCATGGTCTTCGTCAATCAAGTGTTGTAAATCATCTACCCCAATCGACATCAACCCTGCGCTGAAACGTTCACGCGTGCATCCACAATGGAATTTCACAGGCATTTCTTCTAACTCACGAATGTTTTCTTCGCCGAGTAATCGATTTAAAATATCGCGTGGTTGTTCTTGTTGGTCAATTAATTTTGAAACCATTGGAATTTCGCTAATACGACGTTCGATTTCTGAAATCGTCGCTTCGCTCGCCCCTGGTAATAATTGAATCATAAATCCACCTGCTGCACGAACCGTTTCGTCTGGATTCACAAGAACCGATACCCCAACAGCTCCATTAATTTGTTCAGAGACTGCTAAGTAATACGTGAAGTCCATTCCGAGTTCTCCATCCACGATTGGTACTTGACCAGAGAATGGTTCTCTCATGTTTAAGTCTTTGATGACCGTAATCGTTCCGTTTGTTCCAACGACACCACGGACATCTAATTTTCCTTTGTCGTTTAATTCAAGGCTCACATGAGGATTCGTGATATAACCACGCATTTCCCCACGGCCATTCGCATCGGCCATGATTTTTCCACCAGGGCCATCCCCGTTCACTTGAACCGTAATGCGTTCGTCGCCTTTTAAGCTACTTGCTAATAATTGTGTTCCGATGATCGTACGACCAAGTGCTGCTGTTGCAGAACTCCAAGTGTCGTGTCTGCGTTGCGCTTCTGCGATTGCGTCTGTGGCAACCATAGCAACGGCTTTGACCTCATCATTGAACGCTAATACTTTTAATAATGAATCTGCCATTTGTCTCTCCTTTTTTAAAGGAAAAGAGCTGTGACAACAGCCTCAGCTCTCCTACCCTTTGTGTTATTCGTTTTCTGTTGGTCCTTCAAGATCGCTAGGAGCAGCCGTCACATCTGCGACTTCCACTTCTTCGTCCTCATCTGGAACCTCTTTGCCTTCTGCTTGTTCCGCATCGCGTTTTGCTAAGGCTTTTTTCGTTTCTTCAAACGTTGCCGCTTCTGTTTCGCTTGGATATTCATCTTCCGCGATTGGAGCTGGCATTTCACCTGTTTCGAAAAGTGATTTAATTGTACGTTCATCTAATGTTTCTAATTCTAGAAGTTTTTGAGCAATTAATTCTAATTGATCTTTATGTTCTTCAAGAATTTGAAGTGCTTTTTCATGCGCTTCTTTCATGATACGACGTACTGCATTGTCGATTTCAAACGCCACTTGATCTGAGTAACCTTTTGTTTGACCATAGTCACGTCCGATAAATACTTGATGATTTCCTTCGTATTGAACAGTTCCTAATTCGTCCACCATTCCGTACTCTGTAATCATGCTACGAACGATACCTGTTGCTTGTTCAAAGTCGTTAGAGGCTCCTGTTGTCTTCACGCCAAAGATAAATTCTTCAGCAGCACGACCACCAAGAAGTCCAACTACTTGTTCGAACAATTCTTCTTTTGTCATTAAGAAACGATCTTCTTTTGGAAGCATAATCGCATATCCGCCAGCGCGTCCACGAGGGACAATCGTTACTTTATGAACCACACGCGCATCGCTTAAGACCATACCAACAATTGTATGACCTGCTTCGTGGTAAGCCACCATTTCGCGTTCTTTCTTGCTGATGGCACGGTCTCTCTTAGCCGGACCAGCGATTACACGGTCATGTGCTTCATCCACGTCTAATGCGTCGATAGCATTTTTATCACGACGAGCGGCTACTAAAGCTGCTTCGTTTAATAAGTTTTCAAGTTCAGCCCCAGAGAATCCTGGAGTTTGTTGCGCGATTACTTTTAAGTCCACGTCTTTTGCAAGTTTCTTATTGCGTGCGTGTACCTTCAGAATTGCTTCACGGCCTTTCACGTCTGGACGACCTACTAAGATTTGACGGTCAAAACGTCCTGGACGAAGTAAGGCTGGGTCTAATACGTCTGAACGGTTTGTTGCGGCAATCACGATGATTCCCTCTGTTCCTTCGAACCCGTCCATTTCAACTAGTAATTGGTTTAATGTTTGTTCACGTTCGTCGTGTCCGCCACCCATTCCGGCACCACGTTGACGACCAACGGCATCGATTTCATCGATAAAGATAATTGCTGGAGCATTTTTCTTCGCGTTTTCGAATAAATCACGAACACGGCTTGCCCCAACCCCTACGAACATTTCTACGAATTCAGAACCTGAAATCGAGAAGAATGGTACGTTTGCTTCACCGGCAACGGCTTTGGCAAGAAGGGTTTTACCTGTCCCTGGAGGGCCCTCAAGAAGTACCCCTGCAGGAATACGAGCTCCAAGCGCTGTAAATTTACGTGGGTCTTTTAAGAATTCCACCACTTCTACAAGTTCTTGTTTTTCTTCTTCAGCGCCAGCTACATCAGAGAAGCGCACTTTCACGTTTTGTTTCTTCTGATTTGTCGCACGGCTCTTACCGAAGTTCATTGGATTGTTACGTCCGCCTTGGCCACCTTGACTCATAAACATTGTATAGAGTAAGAACCCTAATACGCCAAGTGGTAATACGACTTGTAATAATACGGAAATCCATACGCCTGTTGAGCTTTCTGGTAAAGTTTCAACTTTTGTATTTTTTGATTGAGCCGCTTCATTGATTTCTTTAATCGTTGAGTCGTTTGGTAAGACTGTTGTTCTGAAGTTTGTACTCTTTGTTGTACGGTTATCAAAAATAGATAATCCATTTTGATTTTTAGCTTCTTGGGTCGTTTGCTCTTTCGGATTTGTATATTCCCCGGTAATGGTATATACAGAATTCGAATATTGCATCTTGAGATCTTTAATTTCACCACTTTTCA
>CAJZJY010000115.1 GCA_916050055.1 uncultured Streptococcus sp. | reverse complement strand
ACATCCACTTAATCCCACGCTATACAAATGAAGATGGCTTTGGATTAAAATGGCACCCAACTAACCCAAGTTCAGAAGTATTAGCAGAAATCGCGCAGTCAATTCGCGAACAAATGGAGGCATAATCAATGAGTAAATTTCTAAAAGGTTTTATTTTCGGTAGTGTTATCGGAGGAGCCGTTGCCCTACTAAACAATCCAAGAAGCGGAAAGGAAAACCGCGAAATTCTATCTGAACAAATTCAAGAAGTAACACAGGATATTACCGTGATTAATACTGGTAAAACAACTCTTCAAAGAGGCATTAAAGAACTCCAAGAAGTGATAGTTCCACAAACAATGGAAGTTGTGAATTCTATTCAAGAAGAAGTCACAAGATTCCAACTGGAAAATAAACCACGCTTCAGACGGATTCAAGATAAAATTCAAACATTGCAAACGCACCTTAAAGAAATGAAATAGAGGGTTTGCCCTATGATTAAATTATTTGCATCGGATATGGACGGTACTCTCCTCACGAACCACGTAGAGGTACATAAAAACAACATTCAAGCGATTCGAAAACTCCAAAAACAAGGGAAGCACTTCATCGTTTGTACTGGACGCGATTATCTTCAAGCCAATTTAGCGCTCGAACAAGCAGAATTGCATCTTCCTGTCATCGCCATGAATGGGGCACAAATTTTCGATAAGAACCACGACATTATTTGGGAAGTAACGATTCCACACGATACCGTCTATACTCTATTAGACTACTTCGATTCGATTAACTTGGACTGGCAGCTCGTGACTTCTGAAGGAAACTTTAGAAAAAACTATGCTCTCTTTATCAACAAAGTGATTGAGCGAAAAAAGGCGGAAAGAAATAATCTATCGCCTGAACAATTGAAAGAGGAAATCAGACAGCTAAAAACCCTTCTAGAGGCAACCGATGTGACTACTGCCGAAGAAGTGCTATCGATTCCAGATATTAAAGTGTTCAAGATTATCGTTTCTCACGATGACGGGCCAGCATTTTTCAAGCCCGTTCGTGAACATATCGATCAAGCACATCCAAACCTTGTCGTAACTTCTGCATTTATTACGGATTTAGAAATCAATCATAAGGATGCACAAAAAGGCATCGCCGTTGCTCACTATGCAAAAACTCTTGGATTATCGATGAAGCAAGTTTTTGGCATTGGAGATAACTTCAATGACGTTTCATTGATTCGTGATGCTGGAATTGGTGTTGCGATGGGAAATGCTCCAGACGAAGTAAAAGCCATTGCTGATTTTGTAACAGACACCAATGTTAACGGCGGTGTGGCAAAAGCCATTTGGCGTGTCCTTGAACAAGAAAAATAAGCATCACTCTCTTCTCTTTCATGAGAGAAGGGAGTTTTTTATGCTCAAAAACCCATGTTATAAAATGTAACATGGAATGAGACTAGATTTTTGCATTTCCAGAAAAACTTCCATATAATAGAAAAACCTTATACGTAAGGTAGATTTGGAGGAATATGTATGAACATAAAAAAATTGAGCTTGGGAGCTGTTCTAGTCACTCTATTGATGACTCTTCTATCCCTCGTTTCTCCGACAAGTTCTGCAAAAGCAGAAACTAAAAAATATGTAATCGCAACAGATATTACATTTGCTCCATTTGAATACCAAGATACAAATGGTGAATACGTCGGAATTGATATTGAATTAATGAAGAGTATCGCAGAGGCTGAAGGCTTCGAAGTAGAATTCAAACCACTTGGCTTCAATGCTGCCGTTCAAGCACTAGAAGCTGGACAAGTAGATGCCGTGATGGCCGGAATGGGTATTACGGATGAACGTAAACAAAAATTTGACTTCACAGATAGTTACTATGACAGCGGAATCGGGATGGGAGTTTCTAAAAACTCTGACATCACAAGCCTTTCTGATTTAAAAGGTAAAAAAGTTGCTGTTAAGTTAGGAACACAAAGCGCTACTTACGCAGAATCTATTAAGAGTAAGTATGGTTTTACAACAACAACATTCGAAGATTCATCTAGTATGTATCAAGATGTAATGGTAGGAAATAGTGACGCTTTATTCGAAGACTATCCTGTTCTTGCCTACTCAATCAAAACGAACAACCTATCCTTAAAAATGACAGACCATAACGAAAACAAAACGGAATATGGTGTTGCTGTCAATAAAGGTGACAATGCTGAATTTATCACTGCTTTCAACAACGGTTTGAAAAAACTAAAAGAAAGCGGTAAGTATGATGAAATCATCAACAAATACACAACGAATGCTAGCGAAAACAGTGAAGCAACAAGCATTCTAGGTTTAATCAAGACAAACTGGCACACTCTTGCAACTGGTTTATGGAATACAATTGTCTTAACCGTTGTTGCTTTAATCTTTGCAAGTTTAATCGGTATTATCTTCGGTTTAATGAAGACAAGCCAAAACAATATTGTACAGGCTATCGCAGGATTTTACATTGACATTATCCGTGGTGTCCCACTAATCGTTTTAACATTCTTCATTTACTTTGGAATTCCACAAGCATTTGAAATTACGATGCAACCATTCGTAGCAGGTGTCATCACCCTCAGCTTGAATGCTTCTGCTTATATCGCAGAGATCATTCGTGGTGGTATCCAAGCCGTTGATAAAGGTCAATACGAAGCCTGCATGAGTTTAGGCCTTCCATATTCAAAGAGCATGCGTAAAGTAATCTTACCGCAAGCGATTCGCATTATGGTTCCTTCATTCATTAACCAATTTGTCATCACATTGAAAGATACTTCTATCCTTTCAATTATCGGTATTGCCGAATTAACACAAACAGGTAAAGTCATCATCGCTCGTAACTTACAATCAAGTCAAATGTGGTTAATTGTTGGCGTGATGTATTTAATCGTGATCGTTCTATTAACGAAACTATCAGCTCACTTAGAAAGGAATTTAAAATAATGGCTATTATCGAAGTTCAAAAACTACAAAAAAAATATGGCGACTTAGAAGTATTAAAATCCATCGACCTTTCTATTGAGGAAGGCGAAGTAGTTTGTATTATCGGGCCTTCAGGTTCAGGTAAATCCACTTTCCTTCGTTGCTTAAACCGTCTTGAAAAAATCAATAGCGGGCACATCATCATCGATGGCTATGATTTAACAGACAAAAAAACAAACTTAAATAAAGTTCGTGAGGAAATCGGAATGGTGTTCCAACACTTCAACCTCTTCCCTCACCTAAGCGTATTAGAAAATATCATTCTTGCACCAGTAGAATTAGGGCGTGAGACAAAAGAAGACGCAACTGAACATGCGATGGAACTTCTAGGCATGGTTGGTCTTGCAGACAAAGCGGATGTCTCTCCTAAATCTCTTTCAGGTGGTCAAAAGCAACGTGTGGCAATCGCTCGTGCACTTGCAATGAAACCAAAGATGTTATTATTCGATGAACCAACTTCGGCACTCGATCCTGAGATGGTTGGGGATGTATTAGAAGTAATGCAAAACCTAGCTAAAGAAGGGATGACGATGGTTGTGGTAACACACGAGATGGGATTTGCGCGTGAGGTTAGCGATCGCGTTATCTTCATGGATGGTGGTTATATCATCGAAGAAGGAACTCCTGAAGAAGTGTTTGGTAACCCACAAAACGAACGTACTCAAAACTTCTTAAACAAAGTCTTACATTAAAATCAACACTGCTCCTGGTACCAATTGGTGCTGGGAGCTTTTTTGTGACATATGATAAATAACGTTAAAAGAAATAATACTTAATTGGTGCTCTTTAAAAGGGAAAAGATAGACTTGCGTCTTTTTGTTTTTTATTGAAAGAGTTATAGTGGGGCAACGGTTCGAGCCTGGGTCTTGCACCTTTGAAGCTTCAAAGCTGGAGTAAGGAATCAATTCCTAACTCCAGCTAATTCACATTCAATGCTATTCCCCACTATTCTTTGAATAAACAAAAAGACTCGTCTATCTTCTTTGCTATTTGATGAAGCATTGTTTCTTCTATCTTGTATTTAGGGTGCTAAAAATCCTGCATATTTGGATGGTGCAGGTATTTTAATGAGCTTTGTAAAGTTATGGTGTTTTGTGGTTCAAACACTTCAAGGTTCTTCGACAAGAAAACCACCTCCACTCCGAGGAAAACAAAAACTTAAAATTATCATATATGATAATTTTGAGTTTAACCATTCTACTTCGCCTCAGACTTTGATAATGGCACAATTGCTAGTGTTTTTCCTAAACACCCTAGAATCTTTAATAAGGTATCTAGTTGTGGCGTACTCTTCCCCGTTTCAATTCGAGCGATAACAGGTTGT
>CAJZJY010000114.1 GCA_916050055.1 uncultured Streptococcus sp. | reverse complement strand
GATTCAACCTCTTTCTATCATAATTATTTACTGTGCTTTCATAAAAATTATAAATAAAAAAACCGGAATCCACAATAGTGAATTCCAGTTTTGAAATTGTCTAATAAGATTAGCCAAGTTTGTTATAGTATTCAACGACTAGTGATTCGTCAACTTCAGAAGTTAACTCGTCACGTAATGGTAGACGGTTTAATGAACCTTCTAATTTTTCTTCGTCGAAAGTAACGAACTCTGGACGACCATATAAAGCTTCTAAAGCTTCTTTAATGATTGTTAAGTTACGTGATTTTTCACGAACACCCACAACATCGCCAACTTGTACTTGGAATGAAGGGATATCTACGCGTTTACCGTTCACAGTGATGTGACCGTGGTTAACTAATTGACGTGCTTGACGACGAGTAGTTGCTAAACCTAAACGGTATACTACGTTATCTAAACGTTGTTCAAGAAGAACCATGAAGTTTTCACCATGTTTACCTTCTTTAATTTTGCCAGCTTTTTTGAATAAAGTAGCAAATTGACGTTCGTTCATACCGTACATATGACGTAGTTTTTGTTTTTCTTGTAATTGTTGACCATACTCAGATAATTTTTTACGGCTGTTTGGTCCGTGTTGACCTGGTGCGTATGGACGACGAGCGATTTCTTTTCCTGTTCCTGAAAGTGAAATGCCTAAACGACGAGATAACTTCCAGCTTGGTCCAGTGTAACGTGACATTGAACATTCCTCCAATAATTGTTTATTTTTTTGGAGTAAAATAATCGCGAAATCTTCGATTCGTGCAGTCTCTACAAGGGTTCACCTTTGCAGCCGCGGTTACTACCTTACCCTAAAGGCTAGGACTGTTGACGAGCTTCTATATTTCTGCTGCATATTTTACACAAAAAGTATTGTACCCTATTTCCTCTGAAAATACAAGGATTTTACTTTGTTTCCCACTCAAGAGATAAGTGGCAACATTTTTGTTCATCTGATTCCAATTGATGTAATGTTTGAACCCCGTATTCAGTTTGTCGAATTTCATAAAAACTCTTAACGGTAGCTTCAGGTAAAATTTCCTTATCATATTTTACAAGAACTGATTTTAATGAATGAGTCTTAATAAAGTCCATCCCCAGGCTATCCATTACCCAATCAAAATACTTCGCGTTATTCACATGATGATTATAATCGATATCATTTAAACGAACACGATACGTTTGCACATTCGCATTCTCTAAATCGATTTTAGGAACTCTTGGATTACGACGAGTATCTTTTTTATTCTCAATTGGATATTCACTTAATACTTCTTCATCTAATGAAATGAGTTTTCTCTCTTCAATATTAATCATTGAAAATGTCGTTAATGCGTCTACTAGTACTTCTTCGTCTAGAGACAAAATCGTATAACGACGGAACGTAAAGAACTTGTTATATCCAACTGGTTCTGTCTCGATAATAATTTCTTCTTCTAATTTTGGAAGGCGGTTCACCTTTAATTGGTTTTGAATCACAATCCACGATAATCCTTTTTGATAGATCAAATCAGGATGTGCTAGACTGCGTTCTTGTTTACGCGAAGCTAGCATCATAATCCCAACGACATGGCTAAGAGATAACTCCCCTTTCCAGTTACATTCATACGCCTTCACAACATGATTCATACGACAAATTGATTCTACCATAGTACATCCTTTCGTAATTGACTAGTTCCACACATCTACACTATCAGTATTCAACACCGAAACAATCTCATGTCCTTTGAATAAGATAATATAGTCTGTTGGTAAATGCATCACTTCATATAATTCTGGGTAATCTGGAAAGATTTCATACGCTTGATTTCCTTCTAGCGGTTGCGGATCAATCGTTTGATCGATTGGAGCAATATACCAAGTTTCGTCATCAAAACGATGCGCATACCACTCATCCACTTCAAAAGTATGGTTGGCAATCACTAAAGGTCCATCAAAGCGGAATGGAATGAGACGTCCTAATGTTTTCGTACGTTTTCCAGTTTGAATTGTTTTACGAATAATATCTAAGAAATAAGAGAAATCTTCTACCCATTCATTCAATAGTTTATGTTCGTAACTTTGAACTACAACTTGGAAATCTTCTCCTTTAGGAATGACTTTTACTTGTCCATAGTGGATTGGAATTAAAGTGTCGACCTCATCCCAATTCTCCTCAAAATATTCTTCTACAAAAGAGAGCATATCTTCTGCTTCTTTTTGATACTCTTCATCTGCCGTTAAAATCAAACGGCGACCATTCAATTCACGAATAAATTCCATAAAATCTCTCCTTTCACGTTTACTAGTGTACCTCATTTTCAAAAAATTTACCTGTATCATACCCGCAAACACTAAAAATTTGTTATACTAGATGAAAGCATGAAAGGAGCACATCGATGGAAAATAACCCTTTTTACAAGTTTTATCAAAAGTCTCTTGAAGAAAGAAAAGAAACTTTATTAAATCATCCATCATTAACTAACGAAGCGAAAGAACGTCTCAAAAATGGTGTTTCTCTACCAGAATCAGTAGCAGGTCAAATGGTCGAAAACCAAATTGAAATATATGGCCTCCCCTATGGCATTGTTCCAGAAATCATCGTAAATGGTAAAAGCTATATCGTTCCAATGGTAACCGAAGAACCTTCAGTAATTGCTGCAGCTAGCTATGCTTCGAAATTAATCAACTTGGCTGGTGGGACAACTACTATTCAGAAAAAACGCGAAATGATTGGAGAAATTGCCATTGTTCGTTCACTGCTTACACTAGACGAAGTAAAAGTTAAACTGGACAAGCAAAAAGAATCTCTGTTTACAATTGCCAATAACGCGCACCCTTCCATCGTTAAACGCGGTGGTGGAATTCGAGATATCTGGGTAGAAGAAAAATCTACTGACAAAGAACGATTCTACATTTTCTACGTATCTGTTGATACACAGGAAGCGATGGGAGCAAATATGCTAAATACCATCCTCGAATCCCTTGTGTCTCCAATTGAAGCGATAACTGAGGGAGAAAGCATTATGGCTATCCTTTCGAATCTTGCGACA
Organism: uncultured Streptococcus sp.; assembly: GCA_916050055.1. Taxonomy (GTDB): domain Bacteria; phylum Bacillota; class Bacilli; order Lactobacillales; family Aerococcaceae; genus Granulicatella. Next base: position 1,281 of record CAJZJY010000114.1, on the reverse strand, counting down.
AACTCTGTTGTCACTGCTAAATGCGTGCTCTCTCCAAGAATCTTAGATACCAAAACAACAAAAGGCGAAGACGTTGTAGATCGCATCGTTTTAGCAAGTGAATTTTCAAAAGCAGATCCGTATCGTGCAACCACGCATAATAAAGGAATTATGAATGGAATTGATTCTGTCGTAATCGCTACCGGTAATGACTGGCGAGCAATCGAAGCAGGCGCTCATGCTTTTGCAAGTTTAAGCGGCAAGTACCAACCGCTAACAAACTGGACTAAAGATGAGACAGGAAATCTGGTTGGAACCATCACACTTCCGCTTCCCGTTGGAACGGTTGGCGGGTCGATTTCAATCCACCCTGGAGCGCAATTTGCTCATGAATTATTGGGACATCCAAGTGCTGTTGAATTAGCTGGAATTATCGCTTCGATTGGATTAGCGCAAAACCTTGCTGCCGTTAGAGCTCTTGTGACTGACGGTATTCAAAAAGGCCATATGCGACTCCAAGCAAAATCATTAGGCCTTGCAGTTGGAGCAACCCAAGAAGAACTGCCACATCTTATGAACTTACTCAGCCAGGCTCCTCACTTAAATCAAGAAACTGCCAAAGCTCTATTAGAAGAATTGAGAAAATAAAAAAAATAGACTTCCCTAGCAACTGGCTAAGGAAGTCTTCTTTATTTATTATCTTTCGTCTTCAGTGTATTCCATTAATGTGAAGATGTCGTATTCGCTAATTTTGTCGCGACCTTTTAAGTCTGTTAACTCTATTAAGAAAGCTAAACCAACTACTTCACCGCCGAGCTTTTCAACTAATTTAGCGGCTGCTGCCATTGTTCCACCTGTTGCTAATAAGTCATCACAAATTAGAACTTTTTGGCCAGGTTTTACAGCATCTTTGTGTAAGTGTAATTCAGCTGAACCGTATTCTAAATCGTATTCTACAGCCACTGTTTCACGAGGTAATTTTCCTTTTTTACGAGCTGGTGCAAATCCAATTCCCAATTCATACGCTACAGGACATCCAACGATAAATCCACGTGCTTCTGGTCCAACAATCATCTCAGCGCCAATTCTACGAGCGTAATCAACAATTTGTTGTGTTGCGTATTGATAAGCTTTTCCGTCCGCCATTAATGGAGAAATATCACGGAAAATAATACCCTCTTTAGGATAGTTTGGAACACTAGCAATATATTCTTTCAAGTTCATTGAGAACTCCTCCTTTTATTTACCTTTTTGTGAGTCCATCCAACTTTTTAGTTCTTGGAACTGGCTATAGTTGAATTT
>CAJZJY010000113.1 GCA_916050055.1 uncultured Streptococcus sp. | reverse complement strand
AACTTCTTTCCTCGTATTGTCTTCTCCAATCGTATGGTAGCTTGAATAAATGATATTCCATTCTTTATCTAAAAAGAAAGTCCCGTTTATTTTCTTTCCATCATCCACCGTTGAAAAAAGAACAAGTATTTCGCTATCATCAGGACTTGGAACTCGTACTTTTAAATTCAATTCTCCATCCATTTCAAGCATATCGATACCACCTAAACGTCTAATAACTGAGTCTGATGGGATTCCATATCCTGCTTCTCTAATCTTGTCCGCATTACGATTTCTTAGCACGTGGGCAATCAATTCAATTTTATTATTAGATGAAAAGTCCGGAACTACTTCATCCTCATGAAATAACCAATAGCCAAAACCTATCACTGCGATTATTAGCAGTATCACTCCTGCTTTCTTTTTAGAAATCGACATTCTATTAGCACCCCTACTCACTTTTTAACAAATCATTTCTTTGATTAAGCCAATTATACTGCACGGTATCCATCTGCAGCAGGAATCTTATGATAATCTTTCCATATCATTTTTCTCTCCCTTTCTTTCGAATAAAGGCAAAATCCATTTGAAATAAGGCACAAACACAGGGATAAAAAATAAACGGAATACCCTTCGGATTCTATAGCGGCAATAATAGCGATTGTAATCGATGTGAATTACTGACTCTGGAAATTTATTTCCTAGAGTCAGTTTGAAGCTCGATAGGGAGCGAGACCCTAGGCTCGCCCCGGTACAGCTATTATCGCAGCTATGAAGATATCCGAAGCGGTATGAAGTTTATTTTTTAGCCCCTTGGGCTATATTCTCTCTTCTTTTCAAATGGATTTTGCATCCTTCGAAAACAAAAAATGGTGGACAGCCGTCCACCATTTTTTCTATTCTACTGTAACCGATTTGGCTAAGTTACGCGGTTTATCAACGTCTAACCCTTTACCTAGAGAAGTGTAGTACGCGATTAATTGCGTTACCACAACTGATACGATTGGTGCTAATAAGATTGGCACCGCTGGAACGATGATATCGTCGCCTTCTTGCTCAACACCTTCCATCGCGATTGTTGTTACGACAGCGCCACGAGCTTTCACCTCTTGGATATTTCCGCGAGTGTGGCTTGCTACTACTGGTTCGCTTAATAATGCGATAACTGGAGTGCCTTCTTCGATAAGGGCGATTGTTCCGTGTTTTAATTCCCCTGCGGCAAAGCTTTCAGTTTGCACGTATGAGATTTCTTTTAATTTCAACGCTGCTTCCATCGCTACATAGTAGTCTAAGTGACGACCGATGTAGAAAGCATTGCGAGTTTCTAATAAGCGCTCTTTGACTAAGTCTTGAACGGCTTGTTTGTCTGATAATACGCTCTCGATTGAAGCCGCAACGACACCTAAGTCGTGTTTCATGTCGAATGGAGCTTCTAAGCCTTTAGAAGCGCGTAATGCGTCTGCTAAAACGGCCATTACTGCGATTTGTGCAGTGTAAGCTTTTGTTGAAGCTACGGCGATTTCAGGACCTGCGTGTAATAGTAAAGTATAGCTTGCTTCACGAGAAAGAGTTGACCCTTTCACGTTTGTGATTGTTAATGATGGGAAGTTTTGCTCGTTTACTTTTACCAATGCTTGACGGCTGTCCGCTGTTTCTCCACTTTGTGATAAGAAAATGAAGAATGGTTTTTGTGATAATAATGGTTGGTGGTATGCAAATTCGCTTGCTAAGTGAACTTCTACTGGGATTCCAGCAAGTTGTTCTAACAACGCTTTACCTACCCATCCTGCGTGGTAGCTTGTTCCGCAGGCAATCACGTAAATGCGGTCGCTTGCTAAAATGCTGTCTTGGATTTCTTTATCGACTTGTAATTGACCATTTTCGTCTTGATAGTTTTGGATGATTTTACGTAATACAACTGGTTGTTCATCCATTTCTTTCAACATGTAGTGAGGGTAAGCCCCTTTTTCTAAATCGTCTGCATCTAATTCTGCAACGAATGGTGCACGTTCTACTGGTTCACCGTCGATTGTTTCGATTTCTACAGATGTGTCTGTTAAAGTGATTAACTCTTCGTCTTTGATTTCGATGTAACGGTCTGTTTCAGCGATTGTTGCCATTGCGTCTGAACAGATGACGTTGAAGCCTTCGCCAACCCCTACTAATAATGGGCTCTTATGTTTTGCTGCATAAAGAACGCCTGGTTTTTCGCTATCTAATAAACCAAAAGCGAATGAGCCGCGGATTTCTTTCAACGCACGACGGAACGCTTCTTTCCCTGATAAGTTTTCTTTATTTGCAAAGTATTCTACTAAGTTTACGGCAACTTCTGTATCTGTTTGAGATTTGAAATCAACGTCACTTAAGAATTCTTTTTTCAATTCGTCATAGTTTTCAATTACGCCGTTGTGCACTAATGTGAAACGACCTGATTGTGATTGGTGAGGGTGAGCGTTGTTTTCTGTCGCTGGTCCGTGTGTTGCCCAACGAGTATGCCCAATCCCTGCAAATGCTGGAATTTCTTCATCCACTGCATCACGAAGATTTTGAATACGTCCAACACGTTTTACTAATTGTGTTGAGCCATCTTCGTCCATAATAAATAATCCTGCTGAGTCATATCCACGATACTCAAGCTTTTCTAATCCGTTTAATACTACAGTTTGAATTCTGTCGTGTCCAATACATCCTACGATTCCGCACATAATTTTTAACTCCTTTTATAAGAGGTCCCTTTTAGTCCTCTTTTTATTGTAATTTTGATTATGTTTCTGGTGCTGTTTCAATTTTGTCATTTCCTTGCAAAAATGGTTTGTATGAAACTGTAGACTGCACTGCCTTGAGTCATCCGCCGAGTGTTTCGATAAACTCATTCCTCGTCACCTGTTTTCCAACAGGCCTGGCGCTATCCTTATTGCTTCCTTTCAAAGCTTTCATAAATTTTCAGAAACATGTACATCATAACCGATGACCACCCCAAAAACAACTAATTTTCCTTTTTCCTAACCTTTTCCAAACCAAAAAGTAACTCCACCCCTCCTCAAACCGCACCCTTATTGCATTTATGGGCACTCCTCTCGTAAGAACCACTTCCCTAAACTTTCCTAATCCTTCAATATTAAAGCTCCGAAACTTTTGTGTTTTTAGTTTGGAAGCACACACCACTTTATTAGCCGTGAAACGCACACACCCTGTCCCAACCCTCTCTTCCTGTCAAAGAGACTTCCCGTTTGTCGTTGGTGGTGAAAAGCACACATGATGTTCTTTTTATTTTTGGCTCAACTATTCATTTCAAAAAAAGCAATTTAAAGGCGATTGGCTGTCCTTTCGGATCCCATAGTAGCAGTAATGGGAATACGCATTAAAACGAAAAAGACGGAGTTAAGAATTTATTCCTTACTCCGTCTTTGAGGATTTAAAGGTGAGAGACTACAGGCTCGAGCCGGTGCCCCATTACAGCTACTATAGGAAACATCCGAAAGGATGAAAGCCAATAGCCGGTTAATAGCTTTTTTTATTTTCTTATGAAATTGAATAGTTTGGTGCTTCTTTAGTGATTTGCACATCATGCGGATGGCTTTCTCTTAGCCCCGCACCACTCATACGCACAAACTGCGTATTCTCGCGAAGCTCTTCTAAATTATGCGCCCCAACATACCCCATACCAGAACGCAATCCGCCAACCATTTGGAAAATAATATCCGCCGCAGAACCTTTGTAGGCTACACGCCCTTCGATTCCCTCGGGCACGCGTTTGTTCGCTTCGTTTTTCGCTTGGAAGTAACGGTCACCTGACCCGTTTTCCATCGCTGCGAGACTGCCCATTCCGCGGTATGTCTTGAAGCGACGTCCTTGGAAGATTTCGAATTCACCTGGAGATTCATCCGTTCCGGCAAGCATGCTTCCTAACATCACCGCATGTCCACCCGCTGCGATAGCTTTAGCGATATCTCCTGAGTACTTAATCCCACCGTCTGCGATGATCGCTTTGCCAAATTCTTTCGCAACTGTTGCGGCATCGTAAATCGCTGTGATTTGCGGAACACCTACACCGGCAACGACACGAGTTGTACAGATAGAACCTGGCCCGATTCCGACTTTTACAACGTCCACGCCTACTTCGAATAAGGCACGTGTGCCTTCGCCTGTCGCTACGTTTCCGGCAATCAATGTTGCGTCAGGGAACGTTTCTCGGATTTCTTTAATTTTGCGAATCACGCCGGCACTATGACCGTGAGCAGTATCGATGACGATGGCGTCTGCACCTGCGTCGAGTAATGCTTTAGCGCGTTCAAATGTATCTGAAGTAATCCCCACTGCTGCGGCCACGAGTAAACGTCCGTGTTCGTCTTTAGC
>CAJZJY010000112.1 GCA_916050055.1 uncultured Streptococcus sp. | reverse complement strand
TCTTTTAAGTGTGACATGAGTATCTCCTTCGTGTTTATTCTCAAGTATTATAGCTGATTTTCGTAATTTTTAAAAGTTTAAAAACACCCTCTAGAAGGATTTAGGAAAGTGCGGTATACTTATAGACAACAAAATGTCTTTCAGGAGGTCTTTCAATGTCGAAAGAATTACCCATCATTTATATTAGTTTAACCGGAAATACACATAACTTTGTCACACGTTTAAAAGAGCACTTACGCTTCTTGGAGCCCTCTTTAAACGTGACACTAACCAATGTCAAAGACCTTGTTAAAGGCCAAGAAGACTACTTCAAAGTAGGCAAACCATTCGTTGCCTTTCTCCCAACTTACTTAGAAGGTGGAAATGGCGTGGATAATGGAGATGTGGAAGTCTTAACGAATCCACTAGGTGATTTCTTAGCCTATGAACATAATTACGCACATTGCTTTGGTGTGATTGGTAGCGGAAATCGTAACTTTAATAAGCAATTCTGCCTCACCGCCCGTCAATATTCTGAGCGTTTTGGTTTCCCAGTGCTCGATGAATTTGAATTACGCGGAAGTAACCGCGATGTGGAGCGCATTGCTGCAATGCTTCTTGAAAAAATCTAAACATAAAAATAGGCCCGTAATCCATTCTACGAGCCTTTCTTTTTAGTTAAAATAGATTTTGCATTTTTCACTAAAGCCAACTAACGCTTCCATTGTTGAAGGTTCCATTGCCGTATGTCCTGCTGCTTTGGCAAAAATCAATTCTGCTCCTTCGACTGCTTTTGCTAATTCAAATGCCGCACTTGGCAGGCAGTCCACATCATAACGACCATGAACGATATGCATTGGAATTCCCTTAAAGACCTCTGCACGATTCAAGATGTAATTATCGTCTTTCACAAAACAATGATGATAGAAGAAATGGCATTCCATTCGTGCAATCGTGAGTGCTCCGCGAATCCCTGCTTCATCCCAGACAATCGGGTCATAAGGAATCAATTTCACGAGACCATGTTCCCACTCTGCCCATGCACGCGCTGCCTCTAGACAAATCGATTCATCCTCTGATGTCAGGCGCTTGTAGTACGCGTTTACGAGTTCTCCTTGTTCTTCAACCGGAATCGGCGCCTTAAACTTCTCGAAGTTCTCTGGATAAAAATGAGACGCCCCATCCTGATACAGCCAATCTACATCACTTTGGCGGCCAAGAAAAATCCCACGAAGCATTAATCCTACAACACGTTCACGGTGTGCAATCGTGTAATGTAGGGCCAGCGTGGTTCCCCAACTACCGCCAAAGACAAGCCATTTTTCAATCCCTAGTGCTGTACGGATTTTCTCCATATCGGCAACTAAATCATGCGTGGTGTTTTCTTCTAAAGACGCAAATGGTGTACTTTTTCCACATCCACGTTGGTCGAATTGGATGATGCGATAAAACTCCGGATCAAAAAACTGACGATTCACAGGAGAAGATGCCCCTCCTGGTCCGCCATGTAACACAACCACTGGATGACCTAGGGGATTCCCTGACTCTTCCACATAAATGGTATGCAAAGGGCTCACTGGAATCCTATGTTCTTTGTAGATTTCAATTTCTGGATATAATTCTGTTCTCATTTCTTGGCTCCTTTAATGACTTCTTGAACTCTCTTTTGAAATTCTGGTAAGACTTCTTTTTCAAACCATGGATTTTTTACCATCCATCTGCGGTTTAGAGGTGACGGATGTACGAGTGGAAACATTTTTGGTAAGTACTCTTTATAGGCTCTGACTGTTTCCGTTAAATTTTTCTTCTTTGTATCTTTTAAATAATAGTCTTGTGCGTATTTTCCAACCAATACTATCAGTTCAATATCCGGCATTAAGGCTAAGGTGTCTTCATGCCATTTTTCGGCAAACCCTTTGCGCGGTGGAAGGTCTCCAGATTTTCCTTTTCCTGGATAATAGTAATCCATCGGAACGACCGCAAATAAATCCGATTGATAGAAGAAATCACGAGTTACACCCATCCAGCTTCTTAAGTTATCGCCACTTTGGTCATTCCAAAACAAGCGACTCTCTTGCGCTTTAATTCCAGGCGCTTGCCCTACAATCAAAATTTTCGCTTTTCGTGGCGCAGAAAATAAAGGTGCTATGCCTTCTTTAGTATACTTAGCATTTTGTGGATCTGCTTCAATCTTCTGCATTAACTTTTCTAAATCGTTCATCTTATGACCACCTTTCCTTTTTAGAATACTCCGATAACCTTACTTGTGCAAATGCTTGAGTGTAGAAAGACAAAAAAACACCTAACCTCACGAGTGAGATTAGGTGCTTCAACAATTTTATTTTAAGCGTGGAGTCTTCAAAGTACGAGGGAGTGTTTTGCTTGAAAGCACTCGTGGTAATGTATGTGATTTTTCTTTTGATGCTGGACGGTAGGAAACCGGTCTTGTAGCACGTGTATCCACATACACATCTCTTGAAGTATTTGAACGACTTGAAGCTGATTGTAGCGCTTGTTTTGTTGCTTGTTTTTTCGCTTGTGAGCGAAGTTTTGGATTTGAAACTTTATTTCGCGGACGATATACACGTTGCGGTACGGCTTCGGTAGCGACTACTGGAGTAGATGTCTTTTGTGCTCTATTGACAGTAGCATCAGCCCCAGTTCTTTGAGCAGAACGCGTATTTCCAGTTCGAGCTCTACGAGTATTTCTACGAGCCTGTTTTTGTTTCCCTTTAATTCCTAAGAAAACAGCGATGATAAGGATGATATAAAATGCTCCTTTACCGAGTCCTTCAGCAATTTTGTCTGTATCTAGTTGATCAAAGAAGTTATCAATTTGATCAAAGACATCTTTGCTTTCAGAGCCTTTTGCATTCCCTTTCGAATCACTCTTGTTTGAATTATTGGCGTTTGAACTCTTTTCGTTCGAGTTCGCAGCTTTCGCGGCAGTAGTAGCTTCTTCTTCCTCTTCACTTGCATTGGCCAAATCCTCTAGAAATTTGTTTCGTTCTTTGTCAGTTGCCGTGAATTGAAACGCTTTTGTGACTTTCCCATCTTCGACATGAAGCAGATCATAATAGATAACATTGTGGTCTTCAATGGTCTCAACAAATGATTGAACTATGAGGCTATTATCTGTATCTTGATATACGTAAAGTCGAATACCGCCCTTCCCTGTTGGAAGGTTTTTAATTTGAACGGGAACTTTAATCTCTTTATATTGAGGATTATTATAAGTCAACTTAATCGTCACTGTCGCATTATAATCTTCCCCATCCACAAAGTTGATTTTTTGTTCAAAGGCGCCTTGTATCTTCATCTTTGTGGTGTCTACCGGTTGTGGAGTTTCAGCATTGACTGTTGAAACACGTGCAAAGGTTCCTACTAACAATAAAGTGGCAATCAGTACCGCAAGCCATTTCAACCCAAAGAAAGATTTGTTAGCTTGTTGTTTCATGATTATTTACCTGCTTCGTCCCAAACTTTACGTCCTGATGCTAATGAAGCAATGTTTTCAGCAATTTTTGCGTTGCTTTGTCCATCCATTAATACAACTGTATTGTTTGGACCTTCAGCAAGAGCTTTTTTAGCGTCGATTGCTAAGTATTCTAACGCAGCAGCATTTAAGTTAGATTCGTTTAATGCATTGTTGATAGCTGTTAATTGAGCAACAGTTGCTTGAGTGTCAATTGCGATTTTTTCAGCATGTGCACGAGCATCTGCTAATAATTTGTTGTTTTGAGTTCTTGTATCCATTTCAACTGTTTTTTGACGAGCGTCAGCAGCGATTAACGCAGCATCACGTTCACGGTCAGCAGTAATTTGTTTGTTCATCGCTTCAACGATGCTTTGTGGAGGAATTACTTCACCGATGTTAACACGGTCGATTGTAACCCCGTAAGAGTCTGTTTTACCGAATACACGTTGGTTTAAATCAGTGTTGATTTTGTTAGTACCACCAAGGATTTCAGCCATTGTCATTGTACCGATAATGTCACGTAATTCGTTTTGGATATCTAAAAGTAATAATCCTTCTGGGTTTGTGTTTCCATATAAGTATTCTTCAAGATTATCTACGTGGTATTTAGCTGAAGCGTCAATTGTTAAATTAACGTTGTCTTTTGTGATGATTTCTTGTGGATCTAAGTCTAATGAACGTTGACGCATATCCACAACGTAAGCAATGTTACGAATGATTGGTGTTACAAAGTGTAACCCTGGTCCTAATTCTCCAACATAACGTCCGAATGATTGAACAGCAGCTTTGTGTCCTTGTTGAACGATACGAATTGATTTGAAAGCAATAATTAATAAGATTAATACTACGGCGATAATTAAGATTGTTACTGGCATTTTATATAGA
>CAJZJY010000111.1 GCA_916050055.1 uncultured Streptococcus sp. | reverse complement strand
TATCTAAGAGATTTTTTGTATTGTGATTATATAAAAAGGCAATACTGTTCTTTCAAGAAAAAGGTGTAATTGAAAAGAGAAGAGTGCTAGAATAACATTAGTTGAATGTATTGATGTAAAGGAGTGGAGGGGAATGGAGAATTCCTTAGAAATCATTTTACAAAGGACCAAATGGTTTAGACAAGCTCGATTTGGGATGTTTATTCATTTTGGCCTTTATGCGATTCCTGGAAGGGGAGAATGGATTCGCAGTAATGAAAAAATGACAATTGAAGACTATCAACCTTATTTTGACGCATTTAATCCAAGTGAATTCGATGCCAAAGTATGGGCAAAGGCTGCTAAAGAAGCGGGAATGAAGTATGTCGTATTGACGGCTAAACATCACGACGGATTTTGTTTATTTGATTCCGAGTATACAGATTATAAAATTACCAATACACCCTTCGGAAGGGATTTGGTTCGGGAATTTGTAGAGGCAGTAAGGGCTGAAGGGCTTCGAGTCGGACTATATTTTAGTCTGCTGGACTGGTATCATCCAGATTATCCGAAGTACTCAGATCGACATCATCCTATGAGAGGAAATATCGCTTATAAGGATGAACAAATCGATTTTGACCGCTATTTGGAGTTTATGCATCACCAAGTAGAGGAAATTGTAACAAAGTATGGGAAACTCGATATTCTTTGGTTTGATTTTTCATATGCAGAGATGTTTGGTGAGAAATGGAAGGCAAGCGATTTAATAGAACTTGTAAGAAAATATCAACCAGACGTTGTCGTTGATAACCGATTAGAGACTTCGGGGGAAGGGTTTGGAAGTATTGCAACAGAAGAGATTCATTCTTATTCTGGAGACTTTGTTAGTCCTGAACAAATTGTGCCACATGAAGGGATTCGGAATTATAAGGGAGAGTTATTACCTTGGGAATTGTGTCTTACGATGAATAATCACTGGGCGTATAATCCTTCTGACAAACAGTTTAAAAGTTCTAAAGTTCTTATTCGAAAATTGGTCGAATGTGTCAGTAAGGGTGGAAACATGATTTTAAATGTGGGACCAAATGCAAAGGGAAGCTTTCCTCAAGAGAGTATCGATATTTTGCGTGAAATAGGATGCTGGATGAAGAGTAATGGAGAATCTATCTACGAAGGAGAATTAGTGAATCTGCCAAAACCGGAATGGGGTTATTATACAAAGAATGGGAAAATTTTGTATGCTCATGTGTTTGAACAACCTATTGGTCCGATTGCGTTAACAGGGATCGATAAAGAGCAGATTGAACGAATGAGTTTTGTCCATGATGGTAGCGAAGTAAGAATTTCTAACAGTTGGACTACTTTAGCTTTTCAAGACATTTGTTTTGCACAATATGGAGAAATTGGGGCTTACACCTATCCATTGCCAGATGAGGTGGACAGTGTTATCAAAATCGAATTAAAAGAAGAAATCTGATGGTATAATGAATGAGCAAAGGAGGGGGTACATGTTCGAACACTTATCTTTTAAAGGCGAGTGGAGAGCGTATCAAAAGCGCATTTTAGAAAAGAGCGATTCGATTATGGCGGATGGCCATATTCATTTGGTGGCGGCTCCAGGTTCTGGGAAAACGACGCTAGGAATTGAATTTATCCGTCGTAATAGTAAGCCGGCGCTTATTTTAGTGCCGACTGTAACCATTCGTCAGCAGTGGGTGGACCGTATTCGTGAAGCGTTTTTGGATGATGCGAGTCTAGCCGATGAAATGATTTCGCAAAATCTGAAGCAACCAAAGACAATCACCGTTGCGACGTATCAAGCGTTGCACAGTGCCATCAATCGTCTGGAAGGCGACGCGGAAGCCGAGGATACGGACGATGTGGTCGAAAACGAGCACTTTGATTTTAAAGACGTGGATATCATTGCACTCTTCAAGAATGCGTTTCTTGGAACATTATGCCTTGATGAGTGCCATCACTTGCGAAATGAATGGTGGAAGAGTCTAGAAACCTTCCGTAAATCCTTTGCGGATATAAATGTGATTTCGCTAACGGCAACACCTCCATACGAAGGGGAGCCAGCGCTTTGGGAGCGTTATTTGGCCATGTGTGGGGAAATTGATGAAGAAATTACCGTTCCAGAACTCGTTAAAGAGGGAAGTTTGTGTCCGCACCAGGATTATGTGTATTTCTCTTTCCCAACGAAGGAAGAAGAGAAACAACTCGATCAGTTTTCTACACAGAAAAGAGCATTCTTGAAAAATCTATCCTCTGATTCGATGTTTTGCGAGGCACTGAGAACTAGCCGTGCGCTCGATGGAACCATCTCGGAAGATGAACTCTTAAATGAGCCGAAGTATCTCTCGGCAACACTGATTTTCCTACGTCATAAAGGCATCGAGTTTCCGAAACATTTCCAACAATTACTGGGGGCGAGCCTCCTTCCGTCGTTTGACTTGGCGTGGTTTGAAATCCTCTTACAAGGAATGTTATTTGACATTCCGCATTGGTATGATTTATCCGAAGAAGACTGTAAAGAATTGAAGCATGAGTTGAAATCGCTCGGATTGATTGACCGTAAACAAGTGCAGCTGCTTCGCAATAAACAACTCGACCAGCTATTAAATCAATCGCTTGGGAAATTAAATGCCGTCAGAGAAATCTTTAAGGCTGAATATGAAACCTTAGGCAGCGAATTGAGACAGTTGATTCTAACCGACTTCATTCGAAAAGATTTTGAGGTGCACTTAGGAAATCCAGAAGTCCAATATAGTCAACTGGGCGTATTACCGTACTTTGAAGTTCTACGTAGAGAGCTTGTGGAGCACCAATTAGACGTTCCTGTGGCGGTTTTAACAGGAAGTCTCGTAATTGTTCCAACAGCAGTGAAACCGCGTCTAGAGGCTATTTTTGGCCCAGATAAGATTACTTTCCAACAAGTGGGACAGCTCGATGAGAAGGACTATGTGAAGGTGCGTCTAGTAGGTTCGCAACATGACTTAGTCAGCGCCGTGACTCAGCTCTTCCAAGAAGGACAAATTCATGTCGTAATTGGGACAAAATCTCTCCTCGGCGAAGGTTGGGATGCTCCATGCGTGAACTCATTGATTCTCGCTAGCTTTGTCGGCAGTTTCATGCTCAGCAATCAGATGCGAGGTCGCGCGATTCGCATTTGGCCGGAAAATCCAGATAAGACAAGTAGCGTTTGGCATCTTGTGTCGATTAATCTTGCGGAGAAAAAACTCTTCAAGAAGAAAGAAGACGAAGAGGTTGCTGTCGGAATCGATAGCCCGGATATAGAACTGTTGCAGCGCCGCATGAAGCAGTTCTTAGGACTGCACTATAATGAAAATACAATTGAATCAGGCGTGGATCGACTAGACCTTGGAATAATCAAGTTTACGAAGAAGGATTTAACAAAACTGAACCAAGAAACTATCGAGCGCTCGCGTAACCGCGAAGAGTTAAGGGAACGCTGGAATGACTCCCTTCCGCTTCTAGAAGACATGGAAGTTTCCAATGAAGTGGGAGTGGACAAGACGTTCTTGCCGACCGTTCTGCTAACAGATGCACGGAAAATTTTAACCTATGCGCAAGCAATCGCACTGACAGAACTAATCATCTATATCATCCTCGATTTTGCGAACGGACCGTCCCAACTCTTATATCCAGTGGGAATTCTATCGATGATCGTATTAAATATCGTCTGGTTAAGATATTTCCTATACAAGAGTCCGTATAAACGCCTCGAACTCTTTGCCGAAGCCGTCCGAAAAGCCTTACTAGCGTCCGGACACTTGCAGACCCAAAACTGCAAGGCTAGAGTCGTACGCGGTGATAAGAATTCGATTCACACAGCCGCTTATCTAAAGGGGGGAACCTTGCGCGAAAAAGAAATTTTTGCACAGGCGCTATCGGAATTCTTTGCTCCAATCGAGAACCAGCGCTATATTCTAAGAGCTACGACTTGGGTCAATGACCAAACGAAATATTTTGCCGTTCCAAGTATGTTCGATAAACGCAAAGAAGACGTCATCGCCTTTGTCGCCAACATTGAAAAATATATCGGCTCATATGAAATCATCTACACTCGTAACGTAGAAGGCCGTCATATTCTCTTGGACGCACGACTGAACGCATTAGGAAATAAACAAGAGCGCACCTTCTCGAAGAAGAAAGTGACATCTAAATTAAAATAACTCATAAAGAATCTAGCCAAAAGTGGACTAGATTCTTTATGTTTTTGCGGTAAAATCCTTGCATTCTATTTCAAACTATTGTAAGATATCTGAGTACGAAATTTTAATATTTGCTGGAGGGGTAGCGAAGTGGCTAAACGCGGCGGACTGTAAATCCGCTCCTTCGGGT